>JBGTAD010000160.1:0-5574 GCA_041750055.1 Candidatus Absconditabacterales bacterium
ATTTGGTCCTGAATAGCTGGTTTTTCCAATATTTCTTGTGCAGAATCAAACTGTCCTGTCGTAATGATGAGTTGTTTGGGTGATGTCAGATCGACTTTTTCGTCCAAATTAATAATACTCATATCAATTTTGTTTCTGATCAATGAATCAGGCTTATTGGCTGCCTCAATGAGCTGAGCAAATCTATCATGAGCCACGACGGTGAGTCTGTCTACATACTCATCACCAGTAATACGACCATAGGGCAATCTCAATCATCTCCCCAATGTCTGTTCTGTCAAGATATCAGCAGTAAAGGCCTTGAGTGGTACAATCGTATACAGATTGTTGACGTCCCATCATTCTTTGAGCATCGATACTTGGATGACGATTTCGATAGGATTGGTGATTTTTTCTACGTCCAACAAGGTCTTGATAGCTCGATCTTTGTCAGATCATCATAATCATGAATAAATCTTGAGGACTTTGTCTCTATACTTCCCTCCAAAAAACTCTTCAGATTTGACTAATTTTTCAATCTCATCAGCATGTTTTTGATCACTCGCATTGATCATCATAAACGGTTTGACTACAGGCAGATTATTATTGGTTGCGTAGAGCTGGAGATGAAGTTTGGTCTCTTCGTGAATATAGATCCCATCGTTGATTTTGGTCAGTTCCAATGTTTCTGCTGAGACAGTAGAGGAGAGATTTTTGCGGGTAGCAATAGCAGGTTTTTTTACCAATCCGTCACTAATAGCACTTGCTAGACTATATTCATACAAGACATTGGAGGCTTTGACGGTTTTGGAGCCAGTGGTGATATAGGGCGTAGCCGTAAATTCTAATCACAATACAGGATCTAACTCATTGAGTGCTGATATCGATTTATCTTGTTTGTATCTATGACTTTCATCCATGAGGACCACGAGATTTTCTAATGATTGGATATACTCAAAATAACTCTGCCCCAGATATTCAGAGATTTTTTTGAGTTTGGTGGTTTCTTTGGTGCTATTGAATTTGGAGATATTGAAGACATTGATGATGATCTTGGTTTTGTTGAGTTCTCAGAACAATCACCCCATCTGATGATAGTTTTCTCCATCGATCACGACGGGATTCTGTCCACCAAATCATGCTTGTCCAGGGAACACATATTTGGGACTACCATAAGTAAAGTCTTTTTTGAGTTTTTCGTAAATCGTCAAATTTGGCGCTACGACAAAAAAATTACGAATCCCTCTCGTCTCATACAGATACAAGATCATTGCACCCATCAGCCTCGTCTTACCTACTCCCGTGGCGAGAGCAAAACACAGTGACGGGAAATCATAATGAAAATCAGTCATATCTTGATGGATAGCACGCACGTCCGCTAGTGTCAGATCATCGATTTTTGGTGGTAAGATTTTATCCAAGAGCTGGAGCGATTTGGTCTGCGGTGCTCTGAGTGAAAGTCACCTCGTGATATCGTCGATGATGTCGGTATACATAGGGTGGAAAGAGATGATAAAGATTTCCCCATCAGTGATGAGGATAGTGGACAAGTAAAAAATACTCTCTGACCCTAGTCAAGGTCGGCGTCATCATCATGAGCGTCTTGGCTATCTTGTGCAGTGATCGGGAGATTGTAGTCAGATTTGCCGTATTCGCATTTGCTGATGATGGATTTGGGGATTTTTTTGAGGCGGATGTTGGACGGGAGAGAGATACCAGAGTCAAAGGTTCTCGCTAAGATGAGCAATCACTCATTGGCTCACAGGTGAGATTTGGTGATATCGTCGATGATGGCTTGGTTGATATGTCTGGTGGTCACATGGAGGTAGGATGATTCGCTACTGCGACCATGTTTGATACCGTTGATATCGTAGGTGTAGTGGTAGTTTTCGATCTTGCAGAGAGCTTGGATGAGTTTGTCTCCATCCAGTTCTTTATTGATGACTCGTTGACCGTATTGGTCGTGGATGAGGAGAGATGGTCATAATTCGAGAAATTTGTATGATCATCATCATTTCCACTCTACCGCTTTGGAGATACCTCATTGTTCTCACTCGATGACTTTGTCCATGCGGACTTTGGCGTGAGTATAGGCGTGGTCTCAGAGCTCTATCCCTATCCATCTACGTCCCATCTTGTGAGCGACGGCTGCGGTGGTTCAGGATCACAGGAAGGAGTCGAGGACGAGGTCTCAGGGGTTGGATCAGATGTGTAATACTCTTTCGATAAGACGTTCGGGTTTGGGCGTTCAGAAAATATCGTCTGATACCAAGATTTTAACTTCCCTTTTAGCATCTTGATTATGTCATACTTCTTGATGAGTTCGTAGTGTCATTGCTACAACTCAATCTTTGACCTCAGAGAGAAATCTTTTTATACGAGGCGTATTTGTGCCGTTTTCTCCAAACCATATTCTATTATCCTTAATCATTTCTTCAAGTTTTTCTTCTGACACACGCCAAGAGTATCAGCCTGGTGGCATACAATCTCTTCAACTCGGATTAGTAATTGGATAGATGTTTTTTGAACAGCTGGTCAAACTGATAAATTATCTGATTGCCATAATCATCTTGGATCATTGTCTGGATTTTTGTATCTTGCTACTGCCTCATCGCTTCTTGATAATTTATTGAGTGCAAAATTTTGATCAAAGTTTTTTGCATAAACGAGAATTGTATCATGACTTCTTGATAATGTTTTTTTGAGATTGATAGGAGAATATGCTCTTTGTCGGATAATTTCATCTACAAAATTTCTTCTCCCAAAGATTTCATCACACATGACTTTGAGATAATGACTTTCATCTGCATCTATTGAAATCCATATACTACCATCGTCACTCAGGAGATTCCTCAAGAGTTCTAGCCTGGGTTTCATGAGATTGAGCCACTGACTATGCTCTATATTATCATCATAATGCTCGAAGGCATTACCAGTGTTATACGGCGGGTCGATGTAGATACACTTGACCTTGCCTGCATAGTCCTGCTCGAGAGCTTTGAGTGCGAGGAGATTGTCTCCGTGGATGAGGAGATTCTCAGAGCTTCCATCAAACCCCCTCGGCTCCGCCGTATCCCCCTTGACAGGGGGAAAAGATAGGTCGGGACGCTCGATAAGGATACGAGGCTCCAGATTGTATTCTGACTCTTTACCTATTCGGGTGAGTTCTAGTTTGGTGCGAGACATGGGGATGGGGGAAAAATTAAAAGTAGGGATAATTATACCAATCAAGAGACATTCTTATATAAATTTATTAGCTCTTCCATTCACATATCAAGAATTGGTTCATACATAAATGAGTTCAAATGTATATTTTCAGGTGTAATAATATTTACTGAATTTAATATTTTCTTATTTCTATCTCATCATGTATATTTTTGGAATAATTTCCATGTTTGTGATCATTCAATTTTATTTATATCTGCAATATTGTTTATTTGTTTGATCATATGATTTTCAGCAAGTAATCTTATAGCCATTGCAAGTATTATCTTATTTTCTAATTTAGAATCAGTGATTTGTATTCAGTTTGCAATTGTAAAAATTTCATCATAAATTTTGAGATTAAATATTGACGGATCAAAATCATTTTTTCACAGATATTCTCAATATATTAGATGTAAATCTTGAAATGTTATATCTTCAGTTGCATTTATATTAAAATGTATTTGTGCTGATGGGCAATTTATATGTGGTTTTCCATTTTCTATATAGTCTAATGACTCCTTTTTATGTAGCAAGTGTGTTAATAATAAAAAGTGTTCTTGATTATTTTTCCCAAATTGAATCAAATTTCTGACAAATGGAATGAGAGCAATTATATGTTTTTTTGCATCTAAGGCATCATAATTAATACGATAATATTCACAAGGTTTCATTGTTTCTTTCCAGGTTTCAAATGGATTTCACTGATATGTTTCACTACACAGAATTGTTTCAGAATTTTTGTTTTTTTCAGCATGAAGTCTATTTTCTCTTTTTTTTATATTTAGTCTACTAGAAACTGTTCTATAAAAATCAAAGTTATGGGACAAAATAATTTGATAAAAAATGTTTTCACTATTAGTATTTTTGTATTCTTGCATTTCTCTCAAATATTCTATAATTGCATATTTATTCTTATAATCAAAAGAATCGGCTATATCATCAACAATTATTAATCTAGGTCTTCAATCTATTTTTATTTTTTCAATATCAAAAATTATATTCAAGAGATATAATGCTCTTTTCTCTCATTGACTTAGTGTGTCAATCGAATCTAATTCACCTCTATCTATAATCTTGATATTATTAGTATCGCTATTAAACTTATTTCAATCTTTATAAAACTTAAATATAACTTTAGGGACAGTATTGATTCATGTCATCACACTCATTTTATTCTCAATCTCCATATCAAACGGCACAGTAAATCTACTGTTAAAAATGTCTAATGCTTTTTTTCGTGGCATCTCATCAATATTCTTATCATTAATTTCTACTTTAGTTGTTTTATAAGATTTAATTAAATCATCAACAATTGGTTTTATTTCAGAACTATTCAAATAATCTGTCCAAATCAATTTGCGTAAATTTCATAATTTTCTTTTTTCTAGGTTTTCTATAATATCAGGATTGTTCTCTATACACAATTGTAGTATTTTTCATTTTTCTGTACTTGATAGAATTCATTCTATTTTTTTTAATCATTGACTATTATGTAATTTTTTTTGAATAGAATCTATCTCCTTATCAAAATCATCTTTTGTTTTCTCATTTCAAGCAAGAAGAATCTTGTTATTTTGAACAGAAAAAAAATTTTCTTTATCTAGGCTTTTTTGAATATTCTTAAGTCAAGCAAAACTAAATTTTCATTTTGATAAATATGAAAATTGTGAGTCATCAAATATCTTTTTACTTTCTTCTATATATAAAGCGATATTGCTTTGAAAATCATCTGTTGCTATCTTATCTTCCATATCAAAAATATCACTATATGTAATTTCAGAAAATATTCATTCAGATACGGAAATAACAATATCTTCTAAATTTTCTAATAAACTTTGGTTTTTCCAACCAAAATCTTCTATGATTCTGTTCTCTATATCTTTAATTCAAGATTTTTTAGTTAAAGACTTTAGTAGTGAATCTCTTTTATTGATAACATCTTTTAGTTTGTTCTTATACTCGTCATTCAAGAGTAAATTTGCAAGACTATCAGATTGATACTTTGACTCGAAAGACTTGATAACAAAAACATCATCTTTTGATGCATCTACTGAATCTATTTCTATTTTATATTTTACTGGTTGACTGTTAAAAATATGATCTTTTATTTTTACTAGCTCTTTAGCTCATCATTGTATACATGAAAATGTTTTTGCAAATGAAGTTTTCATAACTCCATTTTGTGCATAAACTGCTACTGTATTACATGACGAAAAATCAAACTCATGAGATAATTTCTCAATACCAAAACAGTTTTGTAAATCTACTTTTATTTTATTCATCCACACATCCATTATCAAACTAAAACATCCACTTGGGTCAGATTATTTTTTTATGATTTTTCATTGCTGTCCAACTCGCTAACTAAACAGTCCGCCGACAGGCGGA
>JBGTAD010000161.1:0-1822 GCA_041750055.1 Candidatus Absconditabacterales bacterium
CCCAGAGGCCCGTCGAACTAGCATCTCAGACTTTTTCGAAGGCCCAGCAAAACTGCCAGCCATCCGCCGACAATACTAAAGAGCACCCCATGGCAGATTTGACTCCGGACCAGGCTTTTCAGGCGGCCCTTAGCCAGCACATGGCTGGGGACCTAGCCGAGGCAGCAGCGATCTACCAGATGATTTTGGATGCGGCACCGAACCACGGTCCCACTCTCCAGGCATTCGGAGTTTTATACGGCCAAAGGGGCGGCTACCTTGCCTCAGAGGAACTATTGTCAAAGGCAGCCAAGGTCATGCCCGATTCTGCCGACGTTTGGAGCAACCTCGGCAACGGACTGCGGATTCTGGAAAGACACGAAGAATCAATCAATGCCTGCCAGAAGGCTGTCGCTCTTCAGCCAGATCATGCCTTTGCCTGGGGGAACCTGGCTGGAGTATTGAGGATGGAAGGCAGGATCAACGAGGCCAAGAAGGCCGCCGAGAGATCCTTGCAGCTATCGCCCGATTACATTGAAGCCAAAGTCAATTTGGGCTGCTGTTGGCAGGCCCTAGGCGAAACCCAAAAGGCGACAAAGCTCTTTGAAGATCTAGTCAAAAAGAACCCAGACTCGCTTTACGGCTGGAGCTGCCTGCTGATGAATCAGCTCTATGACCACACCGTTCCCCTCTCCGAAATTGCCGCATCGAGCCGAAAATTTGGCGCCAAGTTCCCCTCCCCTAAGCGGCTGCCTAAGCCAAAAACGATCGAAAAGGTCGGCTTTTTGAGTGGTGACCTGTGCCAGCATCCTGTCGGCCTGTTCATGCTTCCTCTCATCAAAAACTGGGATCCGAGCCGACACGAACCACATCTTTTCGCCAACCTTTCTGATGGCGACAAGGTGACGAAGGAGCTGGAAAAGACGGCACAGGTCCACTACATCCAGGGGATTCCGGATACGGATGTCGCCGAGTTTATGAGAGAGGTCGGGATCGACCTTTTGATCGACCTCAGCGGACACACGGCAAAGAACCGCATTGGCTTGGTGGCTGCTGCCCCTGCACCCTATCAAGCTGAGTGGCTGGGATGGTCTTCCACCACGGGATTGAAGCAGGTTGACTTCATAATTGCCGACGAATGGTGTCTTCCTGAAGGCCACGAAAGGGCCTACACAGAAAAGCCCCTTCGCCTTCCTCATTCGCTTTTCTGCCTTGAACTCAGCGGTCACGCGATGGAACCAACCTCGCACAAGGGACTGCGAATCGGCAGCTTCAACAATCCTTCTAAGATCAGTTCCGAGTGCCTTTCCGCCTGGTCGGGTCTGCTTAATAAGCTTCCCGGAGCCACTTTGGTGCTCAAGTATCGAGGCTTCAGCGACCAGGAAGTCAAGGCAGCATTTCTGAAGAAGCTGGCTGATCTTGACATCAGACCAAATCGAATTGAACTACACGGTTGGATGAGCCGCGAAGACCATTGGAAGCTGCTATCAACTCTTGATCTTGGACTAGACACTTGGCCTTACACAGGCGCAACCACGACGACCGACTTTCTTCAGGCTGGCATTCCCATCCCCACCATCGCCGGAGATCGCTACGTCGGCCGCATGAGCGCCTCTGTTCTTGCAGCCGCCGGAGCTTCGAACTGGATCACCGAGGCGGTTGAGGAGTGGGAGGAGCTTATGCTGGCTTTGTCTCATGACCCTGATCGACGCAGAGCCGAAGGGCGAAGGGTGCAGGAGGGTCTGTCCTCCAGTCCCCTCTGTGACGGTGTCCAGTTTGCGAAGGATTTTCAGGACTTGATCGACACGATTCCTGGTCTTGGTTAATCCGCATGCCGAATTGA
>JBGTAD010000162.1:0-1520 GCA_041750055.1 Candidatus Absconditabacterales bacterium
GCCGATCCCATCCGGATCGATTGCGGGCTCTGCCTACTTCAGTTTTTTCCCGACCAAAAATTTGGGAGGAGCCGGGGATGGCGGCATGGTGACCTGCCAGGATGCCGCCTTTGCTGAAAAACTTCGAAACATCCGGAACCATGGGATGACCCGCGCGTATCACCATGAAACCGTGGGCGGCAATTTCCGGCTGGATGCCCTCCAAGCAGCGGTTCTGCACGCCAAGCTTCCCTTTCTTGAAGGCTGGAATGAGGCAAGGAAACACAATGCCGATCTTTATCGGGAGGGCTTTCGCGATCTGGCCGCATCCGGCGCTGTCGTGATCCCCACGGAACCCCACGCCGACTCAGGTCTCAAAGGCCACCACACCTACCATCAATACGTTATTCGGGCCAAAGATCGTGATGGCTTAAAAGCCCACCTTGCCAAGCATGGGGTAGGACATGCTGTGTACTACCCTCAGCCACTGCATCTTCAACCCTGCTTCGCAAACCTCGGATACAAACCGGGAGATTTCCCGGAATCCGAACTCGCCGCGCAGGAATCCCTTGCCCTGCCCATTTATCCGGAACTCGAAGAGTCCGAAATTTATGCAGTGGTTCGGGCGGTTTCGGAATTTTATCAGTAACTTCAGGCAATCCTGCGCAGCTGGATCGAGTCGAAACGATCGGGCCCCACGACCACATCGGTGAGGATGATCACTTCATCACCGTGTGACACCAGGCCTTGGGCAAGGAGAAGCCGTTCGGCTTCAGCGATGGTGAAGTCGGGGCGCAGGTCAAAGGGCATCACAATCGGCAGGGTGGCCCAGTTCAGAGTGAGACGGCGGGCGACTTGTTCACTGGGTGTGAAGGCGTAGATTGGGGCTTTGAGCGGGCGCTGTTGACTGAAGTGATCGGCCATGTAACCCCGCTTGGTGAAGACGAGGATTTTTGAATTGGGCATGGAGTTCGCGAGCTGAACGGCGGAGTGAACGGTTTTCTCCCGTGAGGATTTGGTCACAGCAAATTGTGCAAAATTCAAACCTCCAGTTCGTTCGATGCGCCGGGCCACCCGGTCCAGCACCCCCACGGCCTCCACCGGATATTTCCCCACTGTGGTTTCTCCGCTGAGCATGATGGCATCGGCCTGTTCAAAGACCGCATTGGCCACATCGGTGATTTCCGCACGTGTCGGCATGGGGTTTTCAATCATGGACTCCAACATGTGCGTGGCCACAATCACTTGGCGGCCACGTTCGATGCAGCGTTTGACGATTCGTCGCTGGATGATTGGCAAATCTTCCATGGGACACTCAATGCCCAGGTCTCCGCGGGCCACCATCACGATGTCGGAAGCCTCGATAATACTGTTGATAAATTTCACCGCATGCTGGTCCTCGATCTTGGCGATGATTCGAGCCGGGCTGCCATGCTCGCCAAGGACACGCCGGAGTTCCTGAATATCGCTGGCCTCGCGGCAGAAACTCAGCGCCACATAATCCACGCCCAGGGAAGCCCCCAGTTCGACGTCCTTGAGGT
>JBGTAD010000163.1:0-1719 GCA_041750055.1 Candidatus Absconditabacterales bacterium
ATTAAAAACACAACACAAAAAAAGCCGGCGTTGTGCCGGCTTTTTATTTATAGTAAACTATACGATGTTGAGAAACGGAGTTGTCAGATATGGATATCATACAGGCGGTCACTAAATCTCTTCAAATTCGTCCCATTGAACCGAATACGATCCATCAATCAGATAAACAAGAATCATACATAAAGGGAAAGTCAGATGCAGTAGAAAAAGAAGAACCTATCATCGTTTCTGAAATAACCAAAGAAGAACTAGAGCAAGCGGTAGAAAAAGCTAATCAATTTTTATTAGGGTTGAAAACGCAGTTTGATTTTAAAGTCCACGAAGGTACTGGAAGAACGGTCGTCAGATTGATCGACAAACAGACAGAAAAAGTAATAAAAGAAATCCCACCAGAAAAAATGCTTGATGTATTAGCGAATATATGGGAATCAGCAGGGATCTTAGTAGATCGAAAGGAGTGAAAATATGGCTGGTAGTATTAGTTTTTTAGGCTCTTATTCAGGAATCGATACGGCAACAATCGATTCATTGATTGAAGCAGAATCCGGTAAGCTTGTTCAATATACAAATAAACAAACAGACATTACAGCGGAAAAAAATGCTTGGAAAGACATCAATACACGCTTAGATAGTCTGTTTACCAAGTTAGGTACTCTTGAAGAAGATAAAACATTCCAATCAAAAACAACTACTTCAAGTGATGCGACTAAAGTTGCTATTACAGCAACAACAGATGCAGCAGCGAGTGATTATAGTATCGAAGTAACCAAATTAGCGACCTCCACCCAAGCAACATCAGGTATAATCGATTCAGCTATAGGTAAAACTGTTAAAGATGGTCTTGGACTAAATGGTACATTCACGATCATGAATCAAGAAAATGCTGATGCAATAGCAAATGGTGAGCCGGCTACTGGAAGTTTTGATATTGATATATTAACAGAGGACAGCTTGAATGACATCGTGGGCAAAATCAATGAAAAGTCAAAAGAATCGGGTATAGAAGCAAAAATAGTCGATAATCGTATCATTATGACGGATAGCAAGATGGGCGCACGTACGATGACGTTTGGAGGCACATTAACTTCTGGCGGAAGTACGGGTAGTATGGTCGAAGAATTAGGTTTTGGAACAACTTCAGACCAAGCAGTTGGACAGTTAGCTAAACTTACAGTAGATGGAATTACAATGACGCGCGATACCAATAGCATCACAGACGCCGTAGATGGTTTGACTATTGAGTTGAAAGGCTTAACGGAAGCTTCAAAACCGGTTACGATCGGAATCAAAGAAGATCCGGATACGACAGTCAAAGCGTTCCAATCCTTTGTGGATCAATATAATTCAACGATGACATTTGTCAGCGATCAATTAGATGTGGGAGATCCTTCTGCTGATAAAAATAAGACCGGAGCATTAGCTGGTGACAGTTCTTTAATGCGGTTGCAATCTAGTTTGCGTTCGTTAATGACCCAAAGTGTTGATTCTGGCAATCCTGCATATAACAATCTAGGATCGATTGGGATTTCAGTAGACCGTTTTGGGGCAGCTACTCTTGATTCATCTAAACTAAAGACGGCTTTAGCAGATGATCCAACGGCTGTGAAAAAAATGTTGTTCCAAACGATCTCTACTGATGCACCAAGTACTGATGAGAATGGTGTTACAACAACAGTAACGACTGAAAAAGAAGTTGGCATGGCTCAAAAAATGCGTTCA
>JBGTAD010000164.1:0-3819 GCA_041750055.1 Candidatus Absconditabacterales bacterium
ACACCCTTCAAAAGCTCAGCTAGAAAAACTGGAAAAAACATATAGAAATGCTGGTATTTGGTCTATTGTTATTTGTCTGATAGTAATTGCAGATAATTTAATAGTTGTCATTGGTCATTACGCTGGGATGGAACTGCTGACCTATATTGTTTTACTTTTCCCTTTCTACTCGCGGTTTCTATTCGTTGGAAATAAATTAAGAACATATGACTTAAGCAGTCTAGATTATGGACTTAAAGTATCAAAAGAGATGCTATTTTACACAAGTATTTTTGTATTTGTATAGGTAAAAAAACATCGTTAAAATAGAATTGCCAATATTTATCGGATAAGGTTGTATCGGATATAAATAGCACTGCTTTTCTAGTTAGATATTTCCCTAACTCAATACCTGACATATCAGGGTCATCAGGAAGAAATTGATTGAGTTGCCTTTGTACAGCTAAATGAGCCTCTTTTGTACCTGGTTTGATATTCAATTTTATAGCCAGTACTCAGCTATGATTTGATCCAACACAATCGTTGTACGATGCCTACTTAACTGAATGTGATAACGCAGGATTTTCATTGCAATCCCCTTGCCTTGGATAACCTATTATCCATCTGCCATTCCGCACCTTATCATGAAGAATTTTCAATTAACTGAAATGGTTAAAAAAATAATTTTCCTGACTATCAGCGCAAGTATTTTTGTGTATAATCTCAGCATGTTAGGGATGATTCGTATTGTACAAAACCCCGAACTGAAATATCTGCAAATGTAAATGAACTTTCAATCGTCACAGCACTTGGGATCGACGGAACATTCTACTCTTTCACTGTAATGGTTGCGGATAGCTCTAGTAACGATAAATTGCTATAGCTCCGGTCTTTGTAGGCATTTTTTCGCCAGGCACAATAATAACTTCACCTTTCGTTTTTAATACCAATTCACCTAAGTCATCCAATACATCATCCACTTCAGGATTTAATAACTCATCCATTTTTATATCGCCGGATTCATGGTTAATTGTTCCTGGGATTTGACAATTGGCATCGATCAATAAGGTAGAAATTCTCCCAGAAACAGCAGCATGACCAATATCCTTCAATTGATCTGTAGCCATTTCTTTTGATTGAGCTTCGTGAAATTCTTTAATGAGTGTGTCTAGACGTGCCAAATAAAGCGGCTCAATATGTTTCCATGCTTCAACACGAAGTTCATCTGAGGTCAATCCTTCTGGATTTATTTGAATGCCCTCGCTTAATAAATAGGGGTTTTTGTTAAACGTCAATTATCTTTACCGATTCGCGACAATTATGATTGCCGGTTATGCGCAAAAAAATTACCTGCCTTTCTCCCTTGTTGTTAAGTTGATATTTCTCTGCCTGGCCGTTGCAGCTCTGTAGCTTTCACCCTCTATTTTTATAATTGTCGCATGATGCACAATCCTGTCGATAGCAGCGACTGCCATGATTTTATCAGGAAACAAGTTGTCCCAGTCACCGAAGGGTTGATTTGCTGTTATTAGCAAGCTGCCACATTCATAGCGATGAGCAATCAGTTCAAAGAGGACCGAGGTTTCTTGATCTGATTTTTTTACGTAGCCAATATCATCAAGAATGATTAGCTTGAATCTTTCTAAACGCTCCAGTGCCTTCTTAAGTGTGAGTTCGGCTTTGGCTTGTTGAAGAGCTTGCACCAGCAAGGTTGTTGAAGAAAATAGCACACTGATACCTTGTTCGAGCAGTCCATAAGCGATCGCTGCGGCTAGATGTGTTTTACCTACGCCAGAGGGGCCCAGCAATATCAAGTTTTGCGCTTCTTTAACCCATGTAGCATCTTCAGACAAGCCTTGTATCTGAGCCTGATTGACTGATTTTGCCTTCTCAAATACAAAGCCTGCCATGGTTTTTCCAGCGGGCAGTTTGGCACTCTTATAGGCACGAGCCAACCGGCTCTGCTCACGCAGGACAAGTTCAAGCTCAAGCAGGCCTGCGAGGTAATCACCATAACGGCTGCGTTTTTCTTCAGCTAAGCTGGTATGCTCCTGCCAATGACTCGCAATAGCTGGCAGACGTAATTGTTTCACCAGAAAAGGAAGGGTTTCAATGGATGGCATGGGGCACCTCCATACCTTGAGGAATCAACAGGTTGTATGATTCCAGCGTATGTTGTGTAACGGTTACAAGCGGATGAGGGGTCTCTTGTGTCATGCCCCAGTGCCGCTTGAGTGCCGATAATGAAGGCACTATTCCGGTCAATAGCTGTTCTGTGACCAGCTCACCAAGCGCTGTTTCACACTCAGCTTTCGCGGCAATGAACAGAAGACCGACCATCAGGCGGGACGCTTCAGGTGGTGTTAGGCAGGCGCTTATATCCTGCCAGATTTGTCTGTAAACATCATTAGGCAACAACGCGTCGCGCAACTGTGACCGAAAAAAGGCCATTGGTTTTTTTACCAAACTGTCAATAACGTGCCGATAATCAATATTACGGGCTCGTCGAAGCTTTCCTTGCCCATAAACGCGCCGCAGCTGGGCAACAAGACGGCCTCCCAGGTAGCAATGCAAGCTATCATGATATAGATGAACCTGTAAATTAGCACCAATCAGACGCGAGGAAACAGTATAAAGCGATGTTCTCACCATAATGGTACTGGAGCTGCTAACCTTGACGGGCAGCATAGTGTAATCAGCTGTTTTATACGTCGGCAGAGCTTGAAGGGCTTGTCTTTCCACCTCAATTGCCTTGGCATTTCGGCGATTATGCTGACTGGTGATCTGCTCAATCCATAACTGGTACGCTTCAACTGAATTAAAATCGCAAGAGCCACGCAATAAAATGGCCTGCTTAATACGGCGCTTAAGATGACCATGTGGCGACTCAATGCCACCGTTTTCATGTGATACACCCCGATTATTACGAGTTGCTGTCATGCCATAATGAAGGCAGAAGTCCTGGTACTGCTTTGTTTGGTCCTCCGCGTCTTCTGAAGATAGATTTTTAAATGCGGCAGACAAGCTGTCAGTGCGATGCTCTCGTGGTGCTCCACCAAGGCACCATAATGCATTTTGAAGCCCTTCTGCCAACGCAGTATATGATTCGCCGCCAAGAATAACTTTAAGATAGCTCCACCCGGAATA
Source organism: Candidatus Absconditabacterales bacterium (assembly GCA_041750055.1). Classification (GTDB taxonomy): domain Bacteria; phylum Patescibacteriota; class Gracilibacteria; order Absconditabacterales; family Absconditicoccaceae; genus JBGTAD01. Next base: position 3,127 of record JBGTAD010000164.1, read on the forward strand.
AATCACTCGAAAATGATACAGTAGATGTTTTAAAACCTTGCCCTGAATAGTAATAACCAACCCCTTGAGCTCTGTGAAATCCGACAAGCCCATACCACCCGGAACATGCTCCTGGCGAAACATCACCTCACAGGCAGGGCCTTCGTGATGACGCCAGTGCTTAACCCGTCGCTGAAGAGTGCGTAACAAACTATCAGGAAAATGTGTACCAGAAGGTTTGGACTGCAAATGCTCAAGTAATGTTAACGCCGATAATGAAGGATGCTGCTTCAGCATTGGTTCAAGCTCTTGCGCCCATACCAGCTCAAACGGATCGGCGCGAGTGCGCCAACTGCGTGGCTTTATATAGGGATCAACGCGCCGGCCACTCCCTATATCACGACCACTGCGTTCACTTATCCCTGCCTTTGCAGCACTGACAACTTGGGTCTTTCCTTCCTTTATGGCTTTCATATATATCTCCACCTGGTTTGACGTAAGCCATCGTCCGGACATAAGTACACTCCAATAGTGTTTAATGTCCTTTAACAATAGCTACTTAGGACCGGAAGTCCTAATTGTCGTTAACCGGTTAAGATAATTGTCGCCTAATAAATCAATGTAAGATTATTCATCTGTCAAACGAAAATATTTAGTTCCAAAATATCGTTGTAATTTTTTTCTGATAGTACCACGGCTAATACCTAACATTTT
>JBGTAD010000165.1:0-1601 GCA_041750055.1 Candidatus Absconditabacterales bacterium
AAATCTTTTGTCGAAGATCTGAATGGTGATGGCTTCGAGGATCGAATTACGTTATCAACCGCGGACGATCTTCTTTACATTTCTTTCGGAGACGGGACAGGTCAGTTTAACTTACAACAAACTATAGCTGTGAATGCCGCAACTCTTGATTTTGATTTTGCAGATATCGATGATGATGGAAACAAAGACCTCATCATCGGAAGTGGCGGCGCGAGCGGAATTGAGATTTGGGTGAATGATGGTAGAGGAAGTTTTGGCTACTCCAAAACTATCGCCGCTGGATTTACAAGTCGTGGGGTTGCCGTGGGAGATCTAAATGGAGACGGTGTGACCGACATTGCAGTTTCGAGGGCCCAAGGTGCCACAGGCGGAAGGCTTGGAGTTTACACGGGGCAAGGCGGAGGCTTCTTCAATTCTCTAATCGAATCCGCAGCCACTCAAGCACAAATTGGAAGCTTGCGGACGGCCGATTTTGACGGCGACGGTGCCGATGAAATTCTTTTTGCGCGTTCGATTTTAACCGCCGGAATACCAATCTACAGTTTTAACGGAGCGTCTTTCACCATCGACACGACTCTTGCCCTTGGTGGAATAGAGAATCTTGCGACTGGACCGGAAGTTGCGGACGTAAATGGCGATGGTCTTGTTGATATTGTACATAATGACAGTGCTCGTAACGTAATTATCAGTCTCAATAACGGCAGTGGCGTGTCGTTCACCGCCTCAACAATTAGTCTTGATACAACCGGAAACCCCGGCACCGACCTTCGGTTTGGAGATCTAAACGATGATGGTCGACTTGATATCGTTGTCGCGAGCTCGACAAATCTTTATACACTCTTGCAGGATGCTGATGGCTTCTCTGAAGTTCAAAAGAGCCAAGACACCAGTGGAATTCAAGGGCTGAACCTCGGTGACTTCGACAATGATGGCGTCTTGGACGTCTACCTTGATCGATCAACAAGCCAAGATATCTGGAAAGCAAAAACTCAATCCGTCCACCGCGCTAATGAAATCAATATCTCAACTCAGGCTGCAGCTCAAAACCTTCTTGCAATCACTGACTTTGCACTGCAAGAAATTAATGAGAGACGCTCGGCGATCGGCGCACTTCAAAGTCGGCTGCAAAGCGCATCGAGAAATAGTTCAATTCTTGTGGAGAATTTATCTTCAGCCGAATCGCAGATCGCCGATGCCGATTATGCAATGGAAGCCGCGACACGGACCAAAGAAGTAATTCTTCAACAAGCTCAACTCTCTGTTCTTGGCCAAGCCAACGTCCAAATGCAAGCCGTCCTTACACTTCTCGATTTCTAATAGGCAGAATTTCTGCGACGATAAAGTCCCCAAGGAAATCGATGGGGCTGAGGACTATAAGGCTAATCCACCGATATTATTTATTAATTACCTGAACGAAAACTTGGCATGGCTCTTGCTTTACCCGACTCCGCTGATTGTCAGTGTGGCAGTCGGTGAGGGGGAAATTAAAAGTGGGATTGCAGGTCTTTAGAGGAGAACCTAGCAATGAAACCAATATCAATACGGAAAGGGTGGCAAGCCTCCGTAATTATCATCAGTGGCGCCATTCTTTCGCTTACCAA
>JBGTAD010000166.1:0-1559 GCA_041750055.1 Candidatus Absconditabacterales bacterium
GGGTAAGTGGTTCCTGATCGTCCGCAGTTGCCTTTAAAACAATCGAGTGCTAGGAGGGCACGACGGTCGCGTCAACCTCAGACTGCAGCGCGACACGGTACGTGCATGCTGGTAGGGGAAGAGGGGGGGGGTATAAGACGGCTCCACTCCCCCCGCCTTCCCCCCAGCTAGGGTTGTGGCGTTTGACAAGGCCCACACTTCATGCAGCCCGGCACACATTTATTTTGTACGGGGGGAGGTGAGGGCATGAATGGTGCGCACCGCGGCGATGCCCAGGAAACCAGGGCTGCCACCCGGGAGCCCCTCGTTGGCCGCCGACTTGCCCATGAGAGCGCTCATGATGGAGACGCTGGGGAAGAACTCGCTGAGGCGCCCGGCCTGCAGGGAGTCGCCGGCGCCATCCTGCGCAGCGCATACAGCCCTCAGCACGTCTGGGCCCGCGCCCAGGGACTAGACCCTGTGTAAGGCCGACGCCCAGGACCTAGACCCTGAGTAAGGCCGACGCTAAGGCCTAAACCCTGAGCAAGGCCGACACCCTTGGTGCGGGGAGTCAAAGTGGAACCGCGCCAGTGCCAACACACGAAGCGCACACATTAGGCCTGATCTGAAACTCCAAACCGGAGCCTGGGCCCTGTGCCGACGGCTGGGCCCTGAACCATTGTCAGGGACCTGAGCGCTAGGCAAGGCCGAGGCCTGTGGGTGCGATGGCTGGGACCTCACAGTAATTAGATCCGCCATCATAGGATTTAGGGCTTGCTAGGGCGTCCCTATCTGAGGCACGCAGATTCAGCCGGGCTGGGCTTTAATGCCGCCTGGCAGTGCTCAGAGCTTTAAACCCTGTCAAGCAGCTGGGGATGGATGAATTGCCTGGAAGCATGGATCCTCAGGTCGAAGGAGGCAAGTGGCCCAGGTGTCAGACACAGTCGTCTAGGGTTTATGTGTGTGAAACTTAAAACCCTAGGGACCAGGGACAGGAGCCCGCGCACCCAGGTGTCGAACAGCGAGTCAGTGCTGACGGAGATGAGGGGCAGCCACGCGCCGTCCGCATCGCTCGCCGCCAGTGCAGCTTCATGCGCTGCAACAAGGGGCAGACACTGTGTCAAGACCCAGGGGGGCGGGGAGGAAGGGAGGGGGGGGGAGAGGCGGGACGTGGCAGGGCGGGGCAGGGCAGATAAAGAAGGGGGGACTGAGTCAAGCTCAGAGCCAGCGGAGCATCATGATCGAATATGCAGGTGCTGTCCTGAGTATGTCAAGGGCGTCAAGACGGGGCTTACCCCTAGCCCCATCTCACAGTGAGCATATCCATTGTGTCGAGATTCAGGATCTTAAGGGAGGGAAAGGGCAATGATGGCGAGACGCAGGCCCGCGGGGGACAGGGGTCACCGGTGGTGTGCGCCGACGGCGGGATGGCCTTCATCAGAGACGCCCGCGCGAGCAGCTTGTTGCGTGCTCGCTTCATGAACGTTGCGCCGCGCGTGCCGGGCGGCGACTGACCAGCCACGGTGCTGCCACCCACAGGCCCCTCTTCGTCACTCACTGGCTCGCTGGCCTGTGACGGC
>JBGTAD010000167.1:0-1646 GCA_041750055.1 Candidatus Absconditabacterales bacterium
TTGGTCTCGCCGAGTGCAGGCGACGGCCGCCACAGCAGTCGCAGGCGGCGGGCCCCGGCACGATCACGCGCTCGCGCGGAAGATGCTCAAAATCCTGAGAAAGCATTATAATTGCAATGCTCGGGGACGGTTTCGCGATTACGGTTTTGTCGGACCCTGTAGAACGGCTGACCTGATGCGAAAACGCAAATTTTCAGGCAGTTTTCGCCAAATCTTACGGAGCCTGGTGCTTCGGAGAATGCTGTAGCGCAGGGCATACACCGAGGACGTAGCGAGATACAGCGCCTGTCTTGGGCGTGTGATCGAGCGCATTGCCTCCTTGGCCAGCGCCCAGGACAGGGGCGCCCTTGATGAACTGCGGCCGTGCGCCGACGAGGGTGAGGATGCGGGTCATGTGGCTGTGCTCCGGTCAGTGCAGGACTAGCCGCTTGATGCGGTAGAGCAACGAAAGTGGTATCAGCTGTATTGCTTTCCGTATGATCGGGCTTCTGTAAAGATTATGCCGCAGTGTAAAGATCGATACTGCGGCAAGCTGTGCCATGCGCCTTGGCCGGTGGACGGAAAACAGTGCTTCCCGTGCGAAGGCTGCAGATGCCTGGCGCTGCTTACGTAGGAAAGCGTCAACCGATTGAGGCATCATTGTCGGCAATTCAGCCAGAGCCGTGTGCGCGGGCGAGCGCGACTGCTGTATCGCGCTGGCCGAGGTACGCGACGGTTGCCCTCTACGATCTATAGTCGCAAGGCGCCGTTCGATCCTGTCTCCAAGCTTCAGTAGCATCGTTTCGTAGGTGTAGCGGCCCGACGCGATGATGTCCTGATATACGCGCTCAGCCATCACTTCGAGGTGCGGTAAATTCTGGGCTTGCTCAAGCACCTGGGCAACGTTGGAAAAGTCCTTTTCAAGTGGGATATAATGCGAGTCTGGCTCCAAGACGTCAGAGTACCGTCCCCGGAACAGGATCATCGGTGTTCGTAATGCCGCGCATTCGAAGATGCGAGGCGACACTTGACCCATGCTGATCTGTTCTTCGCGGTCGCCGATGATCGGTGCAAATGCGTAGTAACTTGGCGGGCGCCCTCCGTTTGCGAGCGTCATCTCGGCGTACTTTCGGGACAGGGATCCATCGAAGTCGAACACGTTGGATCCGGACTCCGTCCCCAGCATTGTCCTGCAGTTCTCGATGAAGTCGAACCAAGCTGATCCGTAGATCCGGTTTGCTTCGTCCATAGCGATATTGTTCTTGATACCACGTGCGTCGCATTCGATTTTCATGCGCCGCCCGATTTCGTACTTGTCAAAGCCCAACTGGCCGTATTTCCCGCCGATGTCCCGCCCACGGTACCCGACCGGAATAGTCCGCTCGGACAGTGGTTTTGTGCGGTTGCCGCGTCGTACGAGGCTGTCGGCCACGTAGCCTGTGAAGACCGTCAAGAATTCGACGTCAGGAAATTCGGATCGCGGGTAGACGTATTCCAGGCTCAACTGTGGCACACATGTAAGCACCAGCTGAAATCCGAGATCATTAATCGCCGATTTCAGGTCGTTGGTGTTGTCGTACTCGTCCTGCACCGCGAGAATCTTCAGCCCACTGTACCGCCTAAGGGCATTGCGGTAGCTCTCCGAGGCACGGCCGGTGAAGGTGTGC
>JBGTAD010000168.1:0-2037 GCA_041750055.1 Candidatus Absconditabacterales bacterium
ATGGATCGACGAACGCCGGGTGATTGGGCAGGATGAGGTACGGCCCCGGCTTCGCCAGAGCATCCGCCTTGCCGGAGAGTTTGACGCGGTATCGCAGTGAGAAGAGGAAGCGGAATACCGCCCACATGACCCAGCGGACGGGCCACAGAACAATTCGATCGATCATGATTCGCCCTCCCGCCGCTTCACCACTGGTGCGCGTTCAGGATAGGACATCTCGAGCATTCACACCACAAGAACCACCGCGAGGACCAACCCCGCGACGGCCACGCCGAAGCCGAGGAGCAACCCCGGCTGCAAGAGATACTGGCGTGGAAGTTCATTGAGCGAGAGCGTTCGACAGAACCGCTGATGTTGCCAGGTTGCGACCAGGGACGCCAGCGATCCCAGCAACGCGAGCGTGATGCCGATAGGGCCAGCCCAACTGTGATCGGTGTGTTCGGTGGTCGGATGCACGAGGCGGAAGAACAGACCGAACTTGGCGACAACGAACCCAATGCCGACAAGCCCGAGGCCGGTGCGAATCCACGCCAGGAGCGTCCGTTCAGCGGCGAAAAACACACGCGGGTCGTTGTCGGGCATCACTTCTTCCTGGCGGGCTTCTTGGCAACCGGCTTGGTCGGCTTGGCGGGCTTCGTGGCTGTCGCCGGCTTCTTGCTTGCCTTCGCTGCGGGGGCGTTCGCCTTTGCGGTGGGCTTCTTCGCGAGAGCCTTCACCGGCTTCTTCGCGGGAGCCGCCTTCGCGGGAGCGGCCTTCGCAGCGGGCTTCTTCTTCGGAGGTTGCTTCCTGGGAGGCGCTGCGGCGGGCTTCGGTTCCGGGATCGCGATTCCCTCGAACTTCGTGAGGTGACCTTCCGCGTCGAACGTCGCTGTCAGTTCGTCCTTACCGCCAGCCGTGATTTTCAGCCCATCGGGTTGCTCGGTCGCGGTCAGTGCATAGTCGCGGGCATACGCCGCGAGCGTGGCCTTGTGATCGAGTACCGGCATGCTTTTCAGCAACTGCGGGAATTGCGTGGCGATGCGAACCAGCGGGTGCTTCTCGACGAACTTCAAGCGATCGTCGCGAATCAGGACGAGTTCCGTGGTGCCATCGTTTGGCAGGGCGTGATAGGCGTCGTAGCCCAGTTCGCAACTCAGGATCACGCCGAAAATGTGTTCGGCAGACTGGCACAGCACTGGACCCAGGAACGGTTCCAGGGCGAACCCCGGGCCACCCAGAGCGTGAACATTCAGCCGGTGAACGAGTGACCGAACCACATCGCCGAGCGCCCGATTTGTGACGCTCAGTTTCAGGTGCTTGTTCGACCACGCCCACAGCCAGGAGTTGTTGGCATGGGTATGCGACCCAACAATCGGAGCGTCGAGTTTCACCTTTCCAACGGTAAACGTGCCGCTCGTGGTGTCGTACTCCCACTCCTTTCCGTCGTCCTTCTTTTCGAGGAACGCTTCGAGCCGCATCTGCCGGTCGAACGCCATACCGAGGTGCCGGTGATACAAGGCGAGTAGCTGGTCATCCATCGCAAACCTCGCGGCCACAGGGGAAGTACGTTCCTCATTCACATTCCTGGAACGTCCCTGTCAAACTGGTCATCCGGTTGTCCTCGTCGAACTCTGCTCGCATGAGTTCGACACCCTCCTCGACAACGCGGACAACCTGTCCTTCCGTCTTGGGTACATACGCGTACCAGTTCAGATACCCGATCAGCGCGGCACGCTGATCGAGGATGGGGAACCCCGTCAGCACCTGGGGGAAGATCAATGCAACACGCCCCAGCGGATTGGATTCGTCGATGCGAAGCCGCTCGTCGCGCAGAAGTACGGTCGAACGGCCACGCTTGTAGGGCATCGTGTAGTACGCATGATAGCCCAGTTCCCCGCTGACGATGATCCCGAACACATTGGCTGCGATGCGACTCAAATCCTCGCCGAGAATCGGCCGCAGGTCGATGGCCTGCGTGGCGAGGAATGCGTCGATCTTGTAGCGGTCGCCGATCTTGACCACCGCGGCGGCAAGTTCCCCGGATATCGCAGTGTAGCT
>JBGTAD010000169.1:0-1728 GCA_041750055.1 Candidatus Absconditabacterales bacterium
ATGTTCATGATGCCAATGCCTCCTACGAGCAAAGAGACACTTGCGATTCCGGCGAGCAGAATTGAGAGCAATTGGGACTGGGTCTGAATAGCCTGCAGAGTCTCGGCTTGGTTAAAAACTCTAAACAGCTCGTCGCCTGCGGCACTTCGTCTTGTTCGATAGAGAACATCTTCAACCATCGACTGGGTGATAACCAGAAGGTCGCTTGAGTTCGCCGACATGGTGATCAGACTGTATCGATCCTTCATCCCTAGCAGGCGATACTGGGCTGTTTTCAGTGGAATGTAGACTTGATCGTCAGGGTTGTTGAACCCGCTGCCACCTTTATAGTCAACTACGCCCTTAACCACAAAGTTCTGGTTATTGATTTTGACAATTGCGCCGATGGCATTCTGAGTACCAAAAAGCTCTTCATAAACTGAGTAGCCAAGAACCGCTACTTTGTTGAGTTGAGCATTATCTTCGGCAGTAAAAAACTTGCCAGAGTGAAGCTTGCGTGCGTTTTCAATCTGCTGAATCTGGGGCTCTGCGCCTGTCACGTTGGTTCGCTTCATGGTTGAACCGAACTTAACGTTGCCGTTGCCGCCTCGGCTAGAAACTACTCCAGTGATGTACTTGATCAAAGGAACTTCTTCCTTGATTCGCTGTAGATCCTCTGGCCTCAAAGTTGACTGAGCCGCGCCAGCAGCCTGTCGGCCACGCTGCCAGTTAGGGACAACTGTGATTCGGTTGGAGCCCATGATTTCGAGCTCTTCTAGCGACTTGCGCTTGGTGCCTTCGCCAATACCAACCATGGCAATAACAGAGCCGACGCCGATAACGACGCCGAGCATGGTCAGGGCAGACCGGAGCTTGTTAGCTCCGATTGCCCTAAACGCTGAAGTTACCGAATCGCCGATTCTCATCTTGCTCCGCCAGTTCTTGCTCCGCCACCGCCGCCAGCACGAGACTGGCTGGGGCCGCGAGGTGCGCTGCTGCCGAGTCCGCCTTGCGTGGCAGCGGTCATTCGCTCTTGTCTATCTCGCATTTCAGCAAGGTTGACTTCAGCGATGACGACTTCGTCGCCCGCACTCAGGCCTTCTAATACTTCTACGCCGTCATTGCCAACGTCTCCCAGCTTCACGTCCTTTTCAGTTGGCTTCTTGGGGTCGGCTGACTTCAGCATCACGTAGGTTCGATCGCCGTCACGCTTCACGGCCTGGGCAGGAAGAATGAGGACGTCCAGTTTCTGAAGCTGCAAGAACTCCACAGTCGCATTCATCCCAGGTTTAAAGGGGCGATTCTTGACCAAAAGGTCAGCAGGATCAACTTTGACTCGAACTCGAATCGCTGTGACAGCGCTTTCGGTTTCGGCGGCAGGGAAGATCCTCTGCACTGTGCCCTTAGCTGATTGGCCAGGATAAGCTTCAACGATGATTCTGGTCTTCTGACCAATTTTCACAGAAGAGATATCGGCTTCATCAACTCGGCATTCAACGTACATCGAGGTGATGTCAGAAAGTTCGACAAGGCTTGTGCCTTCGGCGAAAGCGCTGACGGCACTCGGGATGATCGTTCCTTCTTCCAGGTACTTTCGCGTAACAACGCCATCACGAGGGGCCAAGACTCGCGTCTGGGCCAGGTTCTCTTTGGCGTTCTCTGCTGCGACCTTGCTGCGGACGGCAGAGGCTGCCGTCGCTCTGAGGTCAGCCATTCGATTCTGAACCTGTAGAGCAGTGGTTTTGGCCT
>JBGTAD010000170.1:0-1747 GCA_041750055.1 Candidatus Absconditabacterales bacterium
AGATTCGCCTGACGCGACCGCTGCCTGAAGGCTTGGCTAGTTACCATTTCACTCTTCCAGCTTTGAAGGATGCGGCAGTGAGATCAAGAAGTTAAAGTTCATCAAACTTCCCGCTCAAGCTTAAGTGGGCAAATAAACGCGGTTCAAGTCGCACACCTCAATCTCCCCACACAATGGTATGCCGTTGAGGGATCCTCTCCTGATTTAGGTGCGTAAGAAAGCGATTGGAATCCTGATAAATTCGGCGTATACTATTCACATGTCTGCTCTTCTCGCCTCTAGTATTTTGCTGCTGGGTGCACTGGGTTCTGCCAAAAACACCGAGCCAGCCCGGCCAGCCGAGATCGACAAAACGACCTGCTTCGAAATGAGCCGCGAAGTTGTGTCATACGATAGCAAGTACCTTATTGAGAAGGCAATGGTTTATGTCTTCAACAATTCTAAGGAAACATTGGTGAATCCAACTTTCCAGGGGACATTAACTGTCGGAACCCAGAAGTACAAGGGCACTCAAACAGAGATGCAATTGAGCTCGCCTTTACCTGGAACCTTTTATGGGGTCATGCCTCCAGGGATGATGACAAGTGTTTTTATCACATTCAAATTTCCCGTTGCTTCGTATTACTACCATAGAATGCTCAGCATGAAACTTATATCTGCTGAGAAAATGAAGGTCAATGCCCCGCTTACAGATGCAAACAGCATGAGGCAGTTTCTGCTTCGCTCTACTGGCCCTCAGATCACCGCAGCTTTTAAGAAGAATCCGGAACTAAGCAAGGTGCGCGACAGCGTGAAGATGCCTCCGATGGGCATGGCAATCCTGACAGGAGTGGTTGGGAACGTGAAGGCTTTGGAAGCAGCCGGCTATAAAATTGATGTACCCTACCCTAATCGTTTGACTCCACTTCATTTAGCCTGTGCTTCACGAGGGGAGATGGTTACTTACATTAAAAAAAAGTATCCGACTATCGGGAAAGACTTCCAAAACTGCACGCCATTGTTTCACGCCGTTTTTTCTTGTTGGGATGAAAACATAATTGCTCTAAAGCCTAGCAAAGCACAGCTTGCAACGATAGGAGGATCGTACGGCAATACGGCATTGCACGATGCTGCTTACCTTGGGGTACTTACAGTTGTTAAAGCATTAATGGATAGTGGTGCAGATCCGAATATCCTCAACAAGCATGGGGAACCTCCGATGATACAGGCCTTTAACAAGAATCTCGATACGATGGAGAAGACAATCGCAATCATGAAGCCAAACTTGGCCATCCAGATTGGAAAGAGCAAGGACAATCTTCTGCAAAGAGCCGTCTGCTTGAATAATAGCGAAGCAGTGCGGCTGATGATGAAGCGTGGGCTCAAACCTCGCGCTAAGAATGCTTTGGGCCAGGATGCTTTCTACTTCGCATCCATTCTGCCTCATCCTGTCGATAGGGAGCAGATGAAGAGAGTTCTCGAAGGAAAGTCCATCTAGCCAGCAAGGCTCCAAAAATCTTGGCTCACTAGTTGTTAGAGTCACGGTGAACTTCCAGAACTCTCATTTGAGATTCTGGAGGCCCTTCCGAATCTGGCAGTTCTTTACATGGCCATTTCTTGGACCGCCCCAAAATGCTGTATCACTCTTCAGATCAATTTCGTCCGGTGGTCAGCTGTTTGTTTTTCGAGATGAAGTGAGTTAACATCGCCGAAAGGTTCGGCTCCGCCACGAACGGTTCTGAGATAGTCGAAATCGATCTTGAAGCCG
>JBGTAD010000171.1:0-1818 GCA_041750055.1 Candidatus Absconditabacterales bacterium
CGCAATGGCAGGAACCTCCGTACTCGTTGCTGACGTGCCACATTAGGAGAGCTGGATGTTCTCCGTACCTCGCAGCCAGTTTGACCGCCATATCCCTGGTTCTGAATCTGTATTCAGGCGAAGTCAGGCAGAAGTTCACCCTGTTCCCATGCCTGCGCCTCACACCATCCGGACCGGTGCGAATGACTTCGGGGTGAGCCCGAGAAAGCCATGCGGGCATAGCTGCGCTCGGAGTCGCCAAGACGGCGTGCTTGCCGTTTTCCACAAGCAGATCCATCACTCTATCCAGCCACTCAAACTGAAACTTCCCTTCCTCAGGTTCAATGGCTGCCCATGAAAAAACTCCGATGGTCGCCACATCAAACTTGGCAATGTCCATCAATCGCATGTCTTCTGTCCAAAGACTCTCGGGCCACTGCTCGGGGTTGTAGTCTCCACCGTGCCAAAGCGAGCGCTTTTTGGGGTTAATGTAAGGAACATCGTTCATGGTGAAGTCTTAACCTCTGCCTGCCAGGACATTGTCGCAGCACGGCTGTGCTGAGCCATTTCTGCCCTAATCATCAAGCTGCTCGGCTTGCCTCCGATCAAACTCCACGGCACTCTGATCACGAGCTGATGCTTGAGTCCGGGCCACTCGGTTACATTCAACTCCTTGTGAGAAACACTTGCCTTTCGATCTTTGCCCGAGAAGCGCACAACCAAAGGGTTAGAACTCCCAGGCAGAGTCAAAGTCAAGGAGGGCCGCTCCTCTTCTGGAATCTTGTCTCCTTCGTAAAGCCGTTCATCCATGTAATCTGAACAGATCGCCCCGACCCAAAGGGCTTCAGAATCTTGTGAAAGGTAAAGGTCACCGAAAGCAGCTTTCTGGCTGGGCTTTATCCATCCTTCGGCCCGTGGCCAATACCCTAACCCTTTGGTGGGGTCGGCAATGGCCTGTGGGACCGAGGATGCCGAGATTGGAGACACAGGCTTAATCGACTTCCAATCGAACTTTGTAAAGACATCGACCAACAGAGGGTACGGGCGCCCAAGCGTATCGACTAAACCCATATTGTTGTCTTCCCCATCGCCTCGCCCCTTGGGTGGGTGATCGTAAAATTGGAACCAATGGGCACCAACAATATAGGGTCGCTGAGCTAGCTCCTTTAGATTCTGAGCGGTGCTAGCCGCTCTCTCCTCCTGAGTTTCTACAATCGGAAAAGCCTTGATTGTGTTGCCATTGCCAGAATTGTTCTGCATGGCGTTCATGTAAAACTCCCCGATGATAATGGGTTTGCCTGTGAGGTCATGCAGAGTCTCTAGGAAGAACCTATTCAGAGATCCATCGAGCCAATCTGCACCGTAGTTTGTGCTGACAACGTCGATGTAGGGCTTAGATGCCTCGACAACTGGCAGTTCCCAGAACTGAGGATAGCGGTCTCCCATGATCAATCGGTTCGGATCATGCTTTTTCACCATTCGGTGGACCGATGAATAATAATGGGTTGCCAATTCTTTGGTCCAGGCATTGACTGCCTGCATTCCTCTGGTACCTGGCTTGAGCTTCAGTTTTCCACCCTTAACCAAGTGGTCAAAACTGGCAGCGTCTGTGTTCCAATCTTTCTTTAGATTGGCAAAAGATGATTTGTAGTGCCGCTTGAGAACTGAAACGATCCGTTTCTTTCCGGCTGACTCCGCCGGCATGGCCAAGTAATGGCTGAACAGTGTGTCATCCCACCAGCCGAGTTCGTTGTCGGTAAAGTAGCCCACCAAGTAGGGGTCATCTTTAGTCTTCTCAATCTGATCTCTGGCCGCTTTTGAAGCCGCTTCCTCAAATCC
>JBGTAD010000172.1:0-2611 GCA_041750055.1 Candidatus Absconditabacterales bacterium
CCGAAATCGCCGCGCAGCACACCCATCAGCCAGTCGGCATAGCAAGGGTTCAGGCGCAGGTCCGTCTGCAAGCGGCCATCCACCACATGCGGGCCGAGCAAGTGGTCCGTCAGGGTCGTGCCGCCGTGGTGCCTGCTGTTCTCCGGTCGCCGGCTCGTCCGGTTGCGCCCCCCGAAGCTGTCCGACACCACCACGGTCGGCAAGGACGAAGAGCCGTTCCCGCTTGTGAGGCGCGCCGACTTCTGCCGCAGTGAACAGGCCCGCCGCAACGCGGTAGCCCATTGCCGAAAGGTCATCGTGGACTTGCTCGAAGCCCAGACGTAAATGGTTGGCGACGTTCTCAAAGAAGCACAGCCTCGGCCCGGACTCGCCGACGATCCGCCGGACGTGCGGCCAGAGGTGCCTGGGGTCGCGCTCGCCGAGCTTCCTGCCGGCGCATGAGAAACCCTGGCAGGGGTATCCGCCAGCGACGAGATCCACTTTCCCACGCCAAGGGCTGCCGTCGAAGGTTCTAATTTCAGACCAGACAGGAGCTTCATCCAGGGCTTCCTCTTCCATGCGGCGCACAAGGACCGAGGCGGCATGGGCTTCCCCCTCGACATAACACACGCATCGGGCTGCCGGATCAACGAGCTTGATTCCGAGGTCGAGTCCGCCGACGCCCGAGCAGAGGGAGAGTACACGCATTTCTCGGGTAGGTACAGCCATGCCATCACTTCATCCATTTCGCCATAGGGGGTCACTCGCCGGGACGGTCGGAACGGGCAGACGGTTCGCCCACAGGGCGCTGCTCGTTCCGTCGATAGGTAGGGTCTGGCCGCGAGAAAATCGCAGGGTGTAGCTGAAGAAGTGGCAGCGTGGGCAGGGCTTCGGCACGCGAGTGTCAGTGGGACGGGGGGCCGGCGTGGACGAGATGCGGCCTGGGCCTGTCGTCGCGACGAGAAGGGCGAAACGACGGACTATCCGACCCTTGCGCAGCCGAGATCTGATGAAGCCGGTGTTCGTCGCCGGCGTGGATTCGGGTACTCGCGTGCCGCAGACGCTTTCCGCAGTATTAACCGTGGACGGTCGGGGCTAATAATGTGCGACCCTGTCAGCTTATCAGCGGGTCGCCGGCGATTTTTTTCCGGCGCGCGATGTCATGACTTGTCCAGCCTGTCCTTGGGTTTCAGCGATCCGATGATGACGCAAAATGAAACACCCGAAGAGGCAACCCCGAGGAACACCGGCAGGGACGTTACCGGACTTTTTTGCGAGTCGATTTCTCGATTGTTCCCGGCCAGCCAAGGGGAGCGCCGAACACGAACGTCGGGAGGGAGGCATGGCGTCCTTGTGGACGGCGCGGATGGCAGGCGTCACGCCGCAAGGAGGATTGACGCCCACGACTGTGGTCCCGTCTTCAGCCATCTTGCGAACTTGACGCCCAAGAAGGCCACCATCGCCTCACCGAGTCCCGCGCCGCCTTGCGGAGTCCTGCAATCGCCTGCTTCTTGCCACTGATTCGCCGCCGTCCGACCAGAGCGAGTCCCGCCGTGCGACAGTCTTTCGTTTTCGGCGCAGTCATGCCGACGCCGTCAACGCGCGTTCTTGCCCCCGAGCGCCGCGCCGATGCAACCGATCAGGCCAAATGCTGGCCGCACATCGATGCGCCGTCCGTGCGCGAGCAGCCAGAAAGCTTCTATTGTTCATTGTCCTGCTTGTCCATTTCGTCCAGGCGCCGAGCCTGCCGCCCAGCCCGGCTTCATGATGTTTTCTCAACGGCGAGTCGCTTGCCGCGTCATGCACTCTGCGATCTTGGCCTCGCGTGCGACGCCGACTCCCAATGTTGTCTTTCAACGGAATCACGGCTGTCGCTGGGGGCGCTCCTGCTCCAGAATGTTTGTGTACGGGCAAGTTGTAAATGCGCATCGAGATCGAGCGCCATTTGGCGGGGTGAAAACTGCCGATGCCGGGTTGTGATGTGGCGAGAGGTGGGCTACCATAGAGCCGGAATTGGAACGCGAGCCACCCCCTCCGCAAAGAAAAGGTGACTCGCATTGTGAGGACACTGATATGGTAGCACGCCACCCGTTGAAAAACCAGATCGATGCGCTCGTCGGCCCCGTCTACGGCCACAAGACCCCGACAGGCTGTTCGCGAATGCGCAACTCGACTTACGTCCGCCGATACAACGAACGGCCCTTCATCTTCCTCAACAATTTTCGCCCCTCTCATGCCGCGTATTGCCAGCCCGGATTGAAGGTTTGCGCCAGCCTGTTCACGCTGATGACATTGCTGTACTTCGACGCGGACACCCACCAGTTCGGATCGACCGACGACGTGCGCGAGTTGTTCCGGCGGCTACGGGGGTTCTTCCCGCGCATGCCGGAACCCGTCGTGGATGAACGCGGCGGCTCCGGGTGGCTCGTCGTGGACACGCGGATTCGCTACGGCAAGGACAAGTGCCGCGCCGCCTGCACGGAAGCGGAATACAACCGCACGGTCTTCAGGACCGTCAAGGACACGTCGCCGGAACTCTGTCTTGAGCGGTGGTTCCAGGGGCTTGCCGACGGCCTCGACATCGAGTTCTGCGAAGTGAAGGGCAGGGTGTACGAACATAACCTAGCCGGCA
>JBGTAD010000173.1:0-2058 GCA_041750055.1 Candidatus Absconditabacterales bacterium
GAAATCCGGTCGGGTTGCTGTGTGGGAAAGAAACCTAAAAAAGCACCTTCCCCACCTTGTGGGAGATTTTTCTAATTTGGTAATCTTGAATCATACCGACCTTATGCGCAGCGGGGCAGACCTTCCCTACCGTCTCGACCGAATCAAAGAGTTGGCAGATGTGATCATGATAGATGAAGCCCACCACTTCAGGAATCGTGGTCTCGCGAATCTCGGTGGAGAGATCCGCTCCCGGTATTGGAAACTATATGATATTGCGGCTGAGAAGGCGGTATTTTTGCTCACCGCAACCCCGGTGAACAACCATCTCACGGACTTCCAGCATTTGATCGAACTCTTCTCGCGAATTAATAAACCCGGTGCCTTTGCTTCAACCCTAGGCATCCATGGACTCCCTGCGTATTTCACAAAACTCGAAAAACAGCTTCAAACCATCGTGGCTGGTCGGTCCTTTGGCGAACTGTTTGATCAATCCGGGGTGGAGAGCGACCAGCTATTATTTGATGACAAACTTTTCAGGGAGCTTGTCGTCCAGCGTAGTCGTTCATATGTGCGGAAAAGCCAGGAACAACATGGGGGCCGCGATGTTTTGTTTCCTGTCAAGGAACCTCCCAAGGTCGTTGCCTATTCGGTTAAAAAAACTTACGGCCACCTGCTCGGAAAATTGGAGAAAGCATTTGCGAGAGAAAAACCCCTCTTTGCGCTGGCACTCTATTATCCCCTGGCCTACTGGAAGGGCGATCCCACCACGCTCAATCAGTTCGATGTGAATCGTCAGAAGCAACTCGTCAGGTTGATCCGAATCCTTTTCCTCAAGCGGTTTGAGAGTTCCATCGCCGCATTCGAGTCCTCATGTCAGGTGCTATTGATTAAACTCCTGGCTTTCCTTCGCAAAAACACGGACCCGCACAGCGCCGTCGAACGCAACCGCTTTGAGAAGTGGCAGGCCCAGAATGAGGAACTCTTGGCCGCCGTGCGCAAAAAGCAAAGTGAGCTTCATGAAGAGGAGGCGTCGGAGGAAAATGAATTGGGGGACGAATACCTGGACGATTTTGAATTCCTATCGCGTGAGGACTTTAAAATTGAGGAAATCATCAACGAAACCTACAGCGACTTGGAAACGGTGGTCGATTTCTTGGAGGAGGTCACTCGCTTGGACCCTTCTCATGATGACAAACTGAAGGCGCTCACCCGGCTTTTGACCAAAGACCCTGTTCTTAAAAAAAACAAAGTCATCATCTTTTCGGAATTCATTTCCACTGCCCGATACCTGAGCAGACAACTCATCGCTGCTGGAATTCAGGGCGTCAGCGAAATTGACAGCGACAGCAAACGAGATCGCGCGGATGTCATCCAAGAATTTGCTCCGTATTACAATGACACCTCCAGTCCTGCTCTGCTGGAAGCCGGGAGGGAAGAGATTCGGGTGCTCATTTCCACTGACGTTTTGTCCGAAGGTCTCAATCTTCAGGACGCCACTCGACTCATCAACTACGACCTTCACTGGAACCCTGTCAGGCTCATGCAAAGAATCGGTCGTGTGGATCGGAGGATGGATCCAGCCGTTGAGCGGCGGCTCATCGAAGATCATCCCGAACAGGAAGCATTGCGTGGAAAGGTCGTTTATTGGAATTTCCTTCCCCCGGATGACCTCGATGAATTGCTCCGATTGTATCAACGTGTGGCATATAAAACTTTGCGGATTTCCAAAGTCTTCGGGATTGAGGGCCGTCAGCTTCTGACCGAGAAGGATGACTTTGATGCCCTTCGGGACTTTGTTCACATTTACGAAGGAGAGGAAACTCCCGCCGAGAAACTGCATCTCGAATATCAGCGCCTCCTGACTGAAAACCTCGGTCTTGAACCATTCCTTAATACCGTTCCACTTAGACTCTACAGCGGCAAGAATCATCCGAAACCGGAAACGCGAGCTGTCTTCCTCTGCTATCGGCTTCCCGCAGAGGATAAAAACCTTCCGCCCGAAGAGTCTTGGGATGGTGAAGCCGGGCGCACAGGTTGGTATCTCTACTTGATCGAGGACTCAAGCATCATCGAAGA
>JBGTAD010000174.1:0-2437 GCA_041750055.1 Candidatus Absconditabacterales bacterium
GAAATCATGGAGCATCGTGACTTTGCAGCAAAAAAGCATTGAGTCATTATTTTCAGTGCGCTGGGCAAAGCTGCACTGGTCTTGTGGGTGCAAGTCCCATCGTAGAAGGTTAGCTAGGCCACTACGTAGCGAGTCTTGCGTTTCCGGCGGTAACAAAGGAGATGAAGCGTAGACAGCGAAACACTCGAGCCGAAATCGATAGATGAACGTGACAGCTCCGAAATCGACTAGTTGTGTGATGCCGATGATGTTGGAAGGTCAGCAGGCCACGGTTGCATAATGGTTAAACTAGCAAATCCATAAAGCAACACACACCGGAGTCGAAGGCGTCGGCGAGTTTGTAAAGATCAGTGTGGAACCCAGGAGATCCATTAATCTCTTCAGGGACGAAGTATTGAACATACAAGTGTGATGAGCATGAGGTGTTCAAGATGGGTTAATGGAAGTCGGAGTCAGCCATAGTAGCGCTGAAACAGAGTAATTTCTGTGGAGCGAAGGGCTGGCAGATAAATCGAGCGTGAGAGCGAAACAGTGACTGTACACAGCAAAGACAGAATATCATGGTTAACAAAACTTGAGCGCATAGGTGAATTATCAGCACGAAATAGGCAGCTGGTGTTTAACAACATCGGCCATATTATCAATGCTGATATGCTAAAAGAACAATTCCAACAGCTTGACGGGAGTAAGGCTGTCGGTCTCGATAAAGTGACAAAGGCAAGTTACGGTGAGAATCTGGATAGTAATATAACAATCCTTATTCAGAAAATACGCCGAGGTACATACAAGCCAAAGCCTGCAAAAATAACGGAGATTCCCAAAGAGGATGGCAGTACGCGGCCTCTTGCAATATCGTGCTTAGAAGACAAGCTTGTTCAGTTGGCCGTCAGCACGGTACTAGGCAAGATATATGAGCCACTATTTCTACCATGCTCCTATGGCTATCGCCCGGGCAACAGTTGTCACGATGCTTTAAGGGCTTTAAATCACGCCACCTACCAACATCCTAATGGGGCTGTAGTGGAAATTGATATTCGCAAATACTTTAACACAATACCCCACAAGGTATTGATGAGGCTGTTGCAAAAGAAGATATCCGATTACCGCTTTCTAAGACTGATTGAAGTCTTAATAACTGCTCCCATAAGGATGGGTAAACAAGATACAGTGAATACTTGCGGGTGTCCGCAAGGTTCGGTCATCTCACCAATTCTTGCCAATATTTACTTGCACCACGTTATTGATGAATGGTTTGAGGCTATCAAACTTTCGCACTTACGAGGAAAGGCAACGTTGATAAGATTTGCCGATGATATGGTATTTACGTTTGAGTGGCAGGATGAAGCTAAACGCTTCTATGAAATATTACCAAAACGTTTAGCAAAAGCTGGGCTGGAAATACATACTGATAAATCGCAGATAATACCTGCCGGTAGATTAGTGGCACTGAATGCCCACCAACGAAAGAAACACATACCGACATTCAACTTTCTTGGCTTCACCTGCTATTGGGGAAAAGCCAACAAGGGATTTTGGCGACTGAAATATACCAGTCGTAAAGATCGTTTTGCAGCCAAACTCAAAGGTCTAAGACGGTATTTAAGAGATAATCTAAATACCAAGGATACGTTGGGTGTGCTCAAAACAGTCATTCGGGTCGTTCGAGGATGGAAGAATTACCACGCGGTGTCTGATAATCGACAACGAGTAATAGCCTTCCTCGAAGAAACAAAGTGGATTATTTACCAGTGGCTAAACCGGCGTGGTGGTAAGCGACACGTAACGTGGAAAAAGCTACTGGATAGGCTTAAAGCGATAGATTTTCCAGCAACTGTGAAAACTATATCGATGTTCTAATCACTGAATATGTGTGGGGACACTGGTTTATCGGGAGCCGGATGCGGTAGTTCTGCATGTCCGGTTCTGAGGAGGGTTCGGTCGGAGTGATCTGGCCGTTCTACTCACCCAGAACCCCTAAGAAGGGAGAAAAGAAGCAGGGGTATTAATGCCGCTTTGCCAACATCCAAGGTATCAATACAAACAATACCAATCCACCAATCAAAAACCCTTCAAATATATATACGTTTCCAACAGGGATTTGTGATGGTGGAACAAATCCTATCAGCATAGCTAAGGCGCAACACACCAAGCCTGCACCAGAAACTATCCACATCATTATATTACCACCAGGCACCACAAAGCCTCGGTGTCTATCCGGCTGGCTGTATCGAAGCTTAATCGCTGCGGCGAACATCATGATATAACATAACAAAGCCATTTGGGCACAGAGATCGCTAAGCATCCAGTAAGCGGCGTTTATTGAATCAACAAAGATAAAAATGGAGCTCAGTACGGAGAAGATAATAGCCTGCGTTACGAGGATTTCCTTTGTTGTCCCTGAGCCGGGTCACATCTGACGCACGCTGGGGCGCTTGTT
>JBGTAD010000175.1:0-1834 GCA_041750055.1 Candidatus Absconditabacterales bacterium
GGTAAAGCCCGAATCCCGTCGTTGAAAATAGCAGCTGATGGCAATATGGAGAATAAAAATGATCAAACATGGGTTATCAATAGGTGTCATCCACAATGTTGACTCACGATGTAGACTTCGGAGTTGCTCCCGAACCGCTTACGACATGAGCCCTAAGGCCCTCTGTCCGAAACAGTGTCGGAAATACAAATCCGAATACTGAACCCTGATTAAAGCGGAAAACCTCTTGGACCAAGGCCTCGCAAATCGACGGCAGAATGACTACTGTTACCACTATTCGCCTTGGCCACAGCTGGTGTGTGCGTTGAGCTTGCCCCATCGCCAGACCTTGTTCGAAACAGGGTCATACATCGGTTAAACTCACACCCAATTCAGATTTCAAGGCTTTTTCGAAATCCGCACCAAGATTAGTGGTCGGTTGTAAATTTCGTAGTGGATCATTGAACGAATAAAGAAATCGGTTCGATTGATCTAGGAGTTCTTCAATTTCGCTCGTTATATACCTGCCAATTTCTGCAGCATAATATCGCGACTGCGAAACATACAAATTCGTTTCATCATCGAATTCTAGACCGGCAAACTTATAAGTCGCTGGGACCGAAATGTTGGATTGACTCAACACGTTTCCAAATGAATCATATTGAATTTCATTTAGAATACTTCCATTGTCGTTAATTACGAAATTGACGGTGCCCAAATAATCGGCGATCGTCCATTGCGTTTCGTGTGCAGGTGCAATTTCCTGAGCCAACAACGGACTACCTGCCGCCCCAAATAAATATCGAATCGATTGAATCGGCAGCTGAGCCATCCCGGGACCATCAGCATCCACGAACTCGAAAAGCGTTTGGGATCTCTCATACACGTAATGGGTGGAATGCGGCGAATTGGGTCCGGCCCCGTCATCGTCGACGGTTTTGATGATCCGCCTATTTAGGGCATCGTAACTAAACCCAAGTTCCTGTAACACCGCATTGCTGGGGAGGTGATCCGCGACCCGAACCAATCGATTTCGGTGATCGTATCCAAATTCGCGATATTCGCCCGATACAATTTCTGTGCGTCGGACAACGTTGCCTTCGCCGTCATAGTCATAGTTGAATATTCCATCGGAAAGCAGTTGATCGCCGGGGCCAATCACATAGCCATTGCCGTGAATATGGCTGGCGAGTCGGTTTCCATTTTTATCGTAGGAATAAAATTCGTCACCCCGAGGATCGTCTGCCCCTCGTTCAGCAAGCGTTAATTGGCCTCGTTCGTTATGGTGATACTCTGTTTGACCTAACGCATCAGTCGAAGTAAGCAGGCGACCCTCGATATCATATTTATTTTCGGAGAAAGCGATGTCGCGGTGGTCAGTGTCACTGCCGTGATCCAATTTCAGAGGACGATTACTCAGGTCGTAACTGAACCGTGTTCGTGCAACGAGGTTGCTACGGGCCAGATCCGAAAAACGTGAAGATGCGAAAATTTGTCCCGACGTGTTGTAGGAAAAGTTGACGAGTTTTTCTGAAACGTCGTTACCTGATTGGCGAACCGATATATTCCTGTTCATTCCATCGTAAACATAATCCGTCGTTCCACTAATAACGCCGTTGATGGTATCGGTCACCGCTCGAATATTGCCTGCTTTATCATACGTATAATTCAGAACAACGCGAGGAGCGTTCTCCGTGCCTCCGGGAAGAGATCCTAAATTGTCCGAACTTTTCATTCGATTGAGTAAATCAAATGTAAACTCCGCGCTGCTATGATTATCCGTGAACCGCACGAGGTTGCTTGCTTTGTCATACTCATACTTCATGTATTTGTTGAGGGTCTTTATATATTTTTC
>JBGTAD010000176.1:0-1820 GCA_041750055.1 Candidatus Absconditabacterales bacterium
GACTTCGTCGATGATGAAGATGCGAAAACGGCAGACGGCCGGTTTGTACTCTACAGCTTGGACGATGCTTTCTCGAACATCATCGACGCCGGATTCACTGGCGGCGTCGATTTCGACTACGTCCATGGCCGAACCATCTGCGATTGAGGTGCAGATGTCGCAGACTCCGCAGGGTTCGCCTTCCTTGCCAGATTCGCAGTTGAGAGCTTTAGCAAGGAGCCTGGCAGTTGACGTCTTTCCAGTTCCGCGAGGACCTGTGAAAAGGTAGGCGTGAGAAAATTTGCCTTGGGCTACTCCGTTCTTTAGGGTCCGGACCACATGGTCTTGACCGACAAGGTCAGAAAAGGTCTGACTTCGATACTTGCGATAGAGAGCGAGGTGTGCCACGAGAAAAATAAAAGGGCGCCGGGAATACTACGTCGCACAGAGAACCGACTTACCCTTGCTTCAGTCAAGTCCTGGGGGAGTTCACCAGCCTGCTGCCGCGCAGTTCCCGGCGAGAGAAGTTTTACCCCTCCCGCCAGGTTGGCGCCCTTTTTTTCCTACTGTTGCGCTCCGCCTTCGGCGGGTCGAACGCTTGGAACCTTGATGATATCTCCTTTAATATCGGAGGTGGTCCTTTCGCGGTAACCGGTGGTCTGCAGAACAGGGGTCTTGCCACCTTCTGCATCCCATTCGCCTTGACGAAGTAGCTGAGCCTTGCTGATCTTCATGGTGGCAAAAATGACTCTCTGCCCTTCACGAATCTCAGTATTCAGGTGGTTCTTATCCGTCATGCCTTCGCCGCTATAGCCGAACTTGTCCTGCATATGGGCGGGGGCGCTGCGTGGATTGTAGTAAAACTCAATCACGTACTCATCCTTGCTGAAGGGGTACATGGTTGGGTCTCGGCTCATATCGATGTCTCGGTTGAACCTCATGTCGCGAACGAAAAGCTGGTCCTGCAGGAAGGTGACTCCCTTCGGAGGATCCAAAGCAACTTCGCTGCTGCTGTCCCAAGTCATGCCACCAGGGGTGGCGCCAGGATAATCAGCGTCGCGAACGATGAATCGTACGCGGGTACCAACAGGCCGGACATTCCAAGTTCCCTGCACTCTCAGAACCTTTGGCTCGATGACCGAGACACGTGCGGAGAATCCGACATCGAAGGGAGGCCGCGTATCGTAGGCGCCCTTTGTAAACTCACCACGCTTGTTTGCGTAGTAGCCTCGCTGAACCATTCGAATCAAATTGTTGTCAAGGTTGCCTTCAATGGTTTCCTTGTTCTGCCTAGCCTGGAAGTTATCTCCCTCTTTCTCAAAGCGATCAGATGCCTTTTTAAAGAGGTCCTCCATGTAGTCAAGCTGCTTTTCGATCTTTCCGTCACGCTGGTAAGCCATGCTCAGCAGGTTGCGCCTTGCTTCAAGCATGTCGCTCCTTTTAGTGGCTTCTTCAAACCACTTGACAGCGTTTTCGTAGTTGTCGTCGATCTTGTGATACCAAAGCCAGCCGGTTTCGAAGAAGAGCTCATAGGTGTATGAGTTGTTCTTTGAACCTTCCTTGCCCAAGGCCAGGGCCGATGGGAGGTAGCGGCGGTCAGAACGACTGTCTTCGTCGGTGAAGTTGTAGCCAATGTGCCACATTCCCGTTGCGTAAACGTCGATCTGCTTAGGGTCAAGAATCGTAACCAGACGAATGATCGGAAGGATCGCGTCGTAGTTGCCCTGATCGAAGAAGGAGTCCGCTCTCACCCACAGGATGCCAGCGATAAGTTCGCGGAATCCGGCGAGGGAGATTAGGAATTGGTCTGGCGAGAGACCAGAAGCCATCTGAGCGACAGG
>JBGTAD010000177.1:0-1719 GCA_041750055.1 Candidatus Absconditabacterales bacterium
TGTGTCAGATTGTCCATTGTTTCGCTGGCTAGCGGCACGCGCGCGGCAAGGGAACTGCAAATGCGCTTGGCACTTGCGCCCGCCCTCGCCTATCGCACCCCCAAACAAATACGCGGGAGAGCGCAACAATGACCGACCAAACCCCATATATCCGCCCCGACATGAAGGGCTTCCTCGACATGATGGCCGCCGTGAACGGCCCGAAGCTCGCTGACATGACGTTGGAGGAAGCGCGGGCATCCTATCAGGCGATGCACAACATCGCCGACCGGCCTGCACGCGCCTTGCCTGTGATCCGCGACCTTGCCTGCCCCGGCCCCAATGGCGACATTCCCCTGCGCCTCTATGACGCTCGTGAGGCCCGCGATGAAGCCTCCCCGGTGGTGATGTTCTACCACGGCGGCGGGTTTGTGATCGGCGATCTTGATACCCACCACGCGCTGTGCACCGAAATCGCCGCCCTGATCGATCTGCCGGTGGTCGCGGTGCATTATGCACTCGCGCCCGAAGCGCCCTTCCCTGCGGCGATCCTCGATTGCGAGGCTGCGACGCGGTGGGTGGCGGGTAGCCCGGCTGAACTGGGCCGCACTGCCAGTGGCATCATCACCATCGGCGACAGCGCCGGGGGCAATGCAGCCGTGGTCATCCCGCAATTGCTGGGCGCGAACCCAGCGGCCGCGCCGGTGCTGCTGCAAGTGCCGATCTTTCCGCTGATTGCCGATGCCAATGGCTCGGCCAGCATAGAGGCGTTTGGCGAGGGCTTCTTGTTGACCGCCGACACCATGGCCTTCTTCGATGCGGCCTACGGTGCCGACCGCGCCGACCCGCGCGGCTTCCCGATCCTCAGTGACCACAGCAACGCGCCGCCGACCATCATCGTCACCGCCAGCCTCGATCCAATCCGCGATTCGGGCCGCGCCTATGCCAAGGCGCTGGTCGATGCCGGGCGCGATTGCGTGTTCCTCGAAATGCGCGGGGTCACCCACGCCTTCACCAACCTGCGCGGCGCAGTGCCTAGCGCGCAGAAGGACCTCGAACGTATCATCGCCGCGATGCAGTTCATGCTGGCGAACCCGGCATGAACCCCGAGAACCTGCCCTACCGCCCCTGCGCGGGGTTTATGCTAGTGAACGCCGAGGGCCTGGTGTTCGTCGGCGAGCGGATCGACGCCTCGGCCCACGGCTTCTGGCAGATGCCGCAAGGCGGGATCGACAAGGGCGAGGATGTCCGCGACGCCGCTCTGCGTGAGTTGGAGGAAGAAACCGGGATCGGCGCGCATCTGGTCGAGGTGATCGCGCAAGGCGCGCAGCCCTTGCTCTACGACCTGCCGCCCGAATTGCTGGGCAAGGTGTGGAAGGGCAAATATCGCGGGCAGGAACAATACTGGTTCTTCGGCCGGTTCCTCGGCACCGACGACGATATCAACCTCGCCGCGCATGACCCGGCGGAATTCAAGGCCTACCGCTGGGTCGCACCGGCAGAGCTTCCCGACCTGATCGTGCCGTTCAAACGCGCGGTCTATGAAGCGTTGGTGGCGGAGTTCGGCCCGCTGATCTGACGCTCAAGCGTCAATTGCTCGCTGGGGTGCCTTCCGTGCCCGTATCCGCCGCCAGCCGTGCCGAGGGGCCGCGGGCGATGCTGCCTTGGAGCGCCACTGTCTCGGGGCAGCCGTCGCCGCACAGGCTTTGCAGCTTGGCGAGGTTGCGCTTGGCTTTCTCC
>JBGTAD010000178.1:0-3034 GCA_041750055.1 Candidatus Absconditabacterales bacterium
ATCGCTTCTTCCATGCCAGCTAATCTGGCTTGGTTGATGCTGAGCTTGTTGGGGCCGAGTTCCATCGTCCCGACAAAACGAGTCCGGTCGGCGAAAGGAGTGACGGCGACGCGGGCTTCGACAAGAATCGCAGGAATGGAGGGGCGGGCTTCATCCCAAAGATTCACGCCGTAGCCTTTGCCAGCGAGCAGCGGCAGATTGATTCCTAAGCTTTCGCCAACTTCGCGGCTCCAAACTCCTGCTGAGAGGACAAATGCGTCGGCTTGGATTTCCTGCCCGTCGGCAAGGATGGCAGCCTTGGCTTTCTCTCCTTCGAGTCGAACTGCCGTGACCGTGCTCGTCACAAACTGGACCCCTTTCTCCTTAAGGGCAGACGCCAGTCTAAGCATCATATCAAGAGGATCAACCTGTCCGTCGTCTTTGAATCTGACTCCTCCTTGAAGGTTTGGAGTGAAGGATGGCTCAATTCGCCTTAGGTCGGAGGGGGTCAGAAAATCAACCTGCAGGCCCATCTTAATCGCCGATTCGCCAAACTCCCTTTCCTCTTCCCAGGCTTGAGAATCAAGGCAGACCATGGTGAGCCCATCTTGGCGATAGCCGCAGTCGGCACCGAGTTCTTCCACCAGAAGTTTGTGCTCTCGCCGCCCAATCAGGTTGAGATCTCGGATCAAGGGGGAAGCCGCTTCGACATGGCTCTTTTTGGCGCTGAGCAGAAACTTGAAGGCCCAGGAAAGGGTTTTGAAGTCAAGCAGGCTGCTAAACCCAAAGGGGCCCTTGGGCTGAAGCATCAGCTTGAGGCCAGTTTTCAGCAGGCCAGGCGAGGCTAGGGGAACGAAGTGGCTGGGAACAATAAGCCCTCCGTTGCCGAAGCTGCAGCCCTGCGACTGAGGTTCATGACGGCTGACAATTGTTACTTCCCAACCTTTTTTAAGCAAATGCCAGGCTGAAGAAAGCCCAACGATCCCTGCCCCAACAACGACCGCCTTGGGCACTAGGCGTCTCCTGCCAGCTCAGTCAGACCCCAAGCAAAGGGGTCATCTTTGTCAAAAAGTACAGTCGCTTCACTGTTCACAAAAGCTCGACCCTTGATTAGGCTTCGCACTCGGCCATCAGGCAGTTCTTGGGTGATGCGGGCGGTAAAAACACTTCCAGTTGTGGATTCCTGGTGGTAGTCCTGCTCGGCTGGCCACTCACCTCTGGCATGAAGCATGGCCATCTTCGCGCTCGTCCCTGTGCCGCAGGGCGACCTGTCGTAAGCCAAGCCTGGGCAAAGAACG
Organism: Candidatus Absconditabacterales bacterium; assembly: GCA_041750055.1. Taxonomy (GTDB): domain Bacteria; phylum Patescibacteriota; class Gracilibacteria; order Absconditabacterales; family Absconditicoccaceae; genus JBGTAD01. The sequence goes on from JBGTAD010000178.1 coordinate 1,278, forward strand.
AAGTTGCGGCTGTGAAGCCCGGGCCGAGATGCTTCGCCAAAAAGCTCGATGTGGTCAATGACTCCGTCGTCGCTGCCTTTCATACCGCTTGCATCCAAGGCTTCGCGGATTTTTGCGCTGAGGTCGGTCAGCTCTCTCGCCTTGTCCAAAGAGATTTCGTAGTGAGCATCTCTGACCAAATAGAACCAGTTGCCTCCGTAGGCGATATCCCCTTTGACCTTTCCAATTCCGGGGACATCCAGCTCAAAATCTTTGACTTCAAGCCATGAAGGGACGCCTAAAAAGACAACATCGCCATTGGCTTCGAGCTTGGCTTCTACGTTGCCTGCCGGAGTCTCGAAGGTGTGCCGCCCAGGCTGAATGCGGCCAAGATGGCGAAGTGTTTCGACCACCCCGATCAAGCCATGGCCGCACATTCCTAGATAGCCAGTGTTGTTGAAAAAGATGATTCCCGCCACAGCCGTCTCGGACTGAGGCGGCAGAAGAAGCGCCCCGACCAGAACATCAGATCCTCTCGGTTCGCAAACGACTGCCTTTCGGAACGAATCGAACCTAGCCGCGAAGTCAGCCTTCTTTGCGTTCAGGTCCGCGCCCTGCAGTTCCGGCCCTCCAGAGATTACGACTCTGGTGGGCTCTCCGCCTGTGTGGGAATCAACAATCTTGACCATATGGTTTAACCTACGGCAGGGAGGGGCGAGACGCCAAACCTTCGCGGATGATTCGCAGAGTCTCTTCTCTCTCTGCCCCGGTCAAATCGAGCCTGGGCAGCCTGACTCTCTCGGAACCCAATCCGACTTCCTGCAGGCAGAGCTTAATTTTCTGAACGAACTTCCCGCCTACATCAAGGTGAAGCAGAGGGGTGTACCAGCGGTAGAGCTCCCTGGCTTCTTCCCACTTGCCCGCCATCATCAGGTTCCACAGGTGCTGATTCTCCTTGGGGAAGGCGAGTCCGATTCCCGCGATCCAGCCCTTAGCTCCGAGGAAAACGCACTCCAAAGCCAGGTCATCGACTCCCGCCATCAGGGTGAACCTGTCCCCCGAGAGGTTGATAATGTCTGTGATTCTTCTCACGTCGCCGCTGGATTCTTTGACAGCCTTCAGGTTTTCGACATCAGAGAGGCTGTGCAGCATTTGAGGAGTCACATCAACGCCGTAACCGATCGGGTTGTTGTACAAAATCCAAGGAAGCTGGGTGTTGGCGGCTACGGTTCTAAAATGGGTCAGGGTTTCAGCGGTGTCGCCCTTGTAAACCAGGGCAGGTAGAACCATCAAGCCCTTCACTCCCGCTTCGGTCGCCTGGTCTACCCATTTGTTGGCCGCGTAGGTGTTCAGTTCAGCCACGCCAGAGACAACGGGGATTCTTCCGTTAGAGACAGAAACGGCGAGCTTCAAGACCTCGGTCTTCTCTTCGTAGCTGAGGGTGGCGTTTTCTCCCAAGGAACCGAGCATCACCAGGCCCTGGACTCCAGAATCGATAATCACTTCGAGGTGCTTGGCCGTGGCATCCAGGTCGAGAGAGAGATCTTCTTTGAACTGGGTTGTGACGGCGGGGAATACTCCTTCGAAGCTGATCGAGGCCATGGTTTAAATTATGTCCCCTCGGCAGGAGTCCTGCCCCCTCGACAGCCCCTAATCAGCAAGACGTAGTTTTCATTGGGCCAAAGAGGCCAAGACATTTTATGAAAAGGGCATTCATTACTGGAGCCAACAAGGGGATTGGCTTAGAAACGGCGAGACAATTGGGCAAGCAGGGGATC
>JBGTAD010000179.1:0-2650 GCA_041750055.1 Candidatus Absconditabacterales bacterium
GGCTCGCCGCCTGGCTGAAGGCGACCCTTGTCCTCGTTGAGTTTTCGAAAAATAACAGTCCGACCGTCTGACTTTGGCTGGAAGGAACGACTGGCCTGCCTGCCAAATGATTCTCTTTGATTGAAAGAGTCAGGTCCAGAAGCTCTTTAATCTGAGCTTCTTCCAGGAGCCTAATGGCGTGCAGGCAGCGCTTCACGGCTGTATTTCCTTTTCTTGGTGAATCACTGCATCCTCACCATCGAGCTCAATAAACTTCACTTCAATGAAGTCTGAGCGCTGAGTAGTGACTGCCTTGCCGATAAAATCTGGCTGAATTGGAAGTTCTCTGTGGCCTCTATCAACCAATACAGCGAGCTGGACTCTGGCTGGTCTGCCGTGCTTTAGCAGTTCATTTAGGGCGGCGCGAATGGTACGGCCGGTGAACATGACCTCGTCAACCAAGATTACATTTTTGCCTTCAATGGCAAATGGAATCTCAGTCAAAGACCCTTGAGATTCCTTTTGGTCATCTCGGCTGGCAGTCGCATCCAGCTTTCCGCAAGGCAGGGTGACTCCTTCAATCTGTGTAATGGCAAAGGCTAGGCGTTTGGCTAGGGGCCAGCCTCGCCTTAGAATCCCCACGCAGACAAGGTCCTCGGCGCCTTGGTTGGATTCCACGATTTCGTGGGCCATGCGTCCGAGTGTGCGCTTCATGCCCTCGGCATCCAGCAGGAGTCCGCTCATTGTATCGATTATGGCGGGCGAAGGTCTTCTATTGGTTGAGGTCTTGGGGATGCTGTAGACTAATTCTTCTGTCCAACTCCCCCGACCTCTTTCGTGTCGCCGAAGTGGCCTTCGATGCCAGGACTGCTGGCGCAGACGCCCTTTACACCTACCGAGCCCCCGAAGAGGCTTTGGCAGGTCAGGCATGGCTGGCCCCCTTGGGCCCAAGGCGGATCATGGGCTGGATCATGAACATCAAGGAAGTCAGCGAAGAAGAGCTTGGATTTGCTCCTTCGCGGCTGAAACCTTTGGACAAGAGAATCTTAGGCCTCGATCTCCCGTCGCCGCTTCTGAATCTAATTCATTCGGTTTCCGAAGAATTTTTAGCCTCAATCAGCGAAACTCTGACTCCAGCGACTCCTCCCGGAATTCAAGAACGTTTGGTCCGCACCTGGACCTCCGTCGAAGGAGCCACTTCTCTGCTTCCCCTTTCTGCCGCCCAAGAAGAGGGACTGAAAGTGATGAAAGAAGGTCCGGTGACAGAGACCAAAACAAAGCCCATTGCCAAGGGGATCAAAAGCGCCTTAAGAGCTTTGGTTACCAAGGGACTCGCTGAAGAAACATTGAGCCTTACCCTCGCAACATCCCGATCCCGGGTGGGCAGCGTGATGCGTCTGACTTCAGATGAACTCAAGATCGAGACATTTTTGAGGAAGGAAGGTAGGAGAAAGCCTGCTCAGGCCATGACCCTTCTGCAGCTGCAGGGAACCCAGGTTGCCAGCTTTCCTGCCGATGAAATCAAAGCACTGGCCGGATGCACCGACCAAACCATTAAGGCTTTGGTCAAGGCCGGATTGCTTGAAGAAGTTGAAGAAGGGCCTTCTCCGGTAAGGATGCCTCCCCAGCTTAACCCCCACCAAGCTGAAGCGGTTGAGGCCCTGACTGATGCCGTCAGCAAAGGGGCAGCTAAGGGTTTTCTGCTCTACGGCGTTACAGGCAGCGGCAAAACGGAGGTCTATCTGCAGACTGCGGCCGAGGCTCTAAAGATGGGCCGCCAGGTTCTGTACGTTGTGCCAGAAATCGCCCTGACGGCGCAGGTCATCGCCCAGCTGAGAGAGAGGTTTGGCCGGAGCGTTGCAATTCTCCACTCATCCTTAAGCCCTCGTGAAAGGCTGGATAACTGGATGAGAGTTCAGACCGGCATGGCACCACTCATTCTCGGAGCTCGGTCCGCCCTTTTCGCCCCCCTCTCTCGCCTCGGCCTTATCGTCATGGATGAAGAGCACGAGGGCAGCTATAAGCAGGAAAATTCTCCCCGCTACCAAGGCCGGAAAGTGGTTGAGATGCTGGCAGAACTGCACCAATGCCCATACGTTTTGGGTTCTGCGACCCCCAGCATAGAAACCTATTACGATGCTCTTGAAGGCAGGCTTCAATTACTTAGGCTGCCGAACAGAGCAGCCCAAGCTGTGCTGCCGGAAGTCAAAATTTTGGACCTCACTGAAGGCTACAAGACAGGACAGCCTTCTGCCTTTGCCCCACCATTAGCCGCTGCCATCGAATCGACTTTGAAAGAAGGAAGGCAGGTGATTTTGTTCTTAAACCGAAGGGCTTATGCAAAGTTCTTGGTCTGCAGGCAGTGTGGCCACAAGTGGGGCTGCCCTCAGTGCGCTGTTACCTTGGCTTACCACCAAAAAGACAACAAGCTTAAGTGCCACCAGTGCGACCACAAAGAGCCTCACCCCACCAGCTGCCCCCAGTGCGGTGGCATGAAAATTCGCCCACTCGGAGTGGGTTCTGAAAAGGTGGAAGAAGAGGTGAAGAAGCTCTTTCCTCTGGCTCGCGTCGGGCGGCTTGACCGAGATGTGGTACGCCGCAAAGGAGCCTTAGAAGATATCTTAACCAAGTTCCGGGCCGGAGAGCTGAACGTGCTGGTCGGAACTCAGAT
>JBGTAD010000180.1:0-2063 GCA_041750055.1 Candidatus Absconditabacterales bacterium
GGGCTACGTCGAGAGCGTCGACGAGGACGCCCTTCTGGCTTTCGCGCGGAAGCACGGGGCCGTCGTGCGCATGGAACGCGGCATCGGAGAGTTCGTCGTCGAGGGCACTCCGCTGGCGTCCGTGGCCGGTTCGGGCGGTCCGGACGAAGAGACGGCGGCCGAGTTGACCGGGGTCTACGTCATCAGCCGCCAGCGCACGGTGCAACAGGATGCCGGCTTCGGCATCCGGCAGATCGTGGACGTCGCCTTAAAAGCGCTGTCGCCAGGCGTGAACGACACCACGACCGCGGTGATGTGCGTGGACTACCTGGGGGCGATCCTCGCCCGGCTCGCGGTCCGGGGGATTCCGACTCCCTACCGCCGGGACGAGGGGGAGTTGCGGGTGATCGCCCGAGGCCCAAGCTTCGAGAGCCTGCTCGCCGAAGCCTTCGACCAGATTCGGCAGAACGCCGGTGGCAACGTCGCGGTCCTGACGCGGTTGCTTCAGTCTCTGGAAACTGTTGCCGGCCGGACGGCGAACGCCCGGCGCAGGCAGGCGCTGCTGCAACAGGCGAACTTGATCACCGCTGCGGCCGAGCGCACCGTCACCACTCCGCACGATGTCGCGGGTATTGACGCCGAATCGAAGCGACTATCGCAGGTTCTCGAAGGACAAAGCCGAGGAAAGGTGGTGCTACCGTGTCCATGACTCCTCCCCACCCCCCACCCGCTGGGTCGAGCGGTAGTTCCCGTTCCGGGAACCGCGTCCTCACGATCAACGGCGGCTCGTCGAGCATCAAGTTCGCCATTTTCGATCCTGGGTCGCCGCCGAATCGAAACCTCGCCGGGGCAGTTGAACGGATCGGCCTCACCGACGTCTTCTTCCGGGCAACCTGGGGCGGTGATCCCGACGAGATGCGGCCACTCCCCGCAGCGGATTTCGACCAGGCAGTGGTCGGACTGCTCGACTGGCTGCAAGGTGTCGGCGAACTCGAACGCGTGTCGGCCGTCGGGCACCGGATCGTCCACGGCGGCCCGCTTCACACGGACCCGCAAGTCGTCACCGCTGGTTTGCTCGCCGACTTACGGAGTGCGATACCGTTCGCCCCGGCCCATTTGCCCAACGGGATCCGGCTCGTCGAAGCCCTCGCCGATCGGCTTCCGGGCGTCCCGCAGGTCGCCTGTTTCGACACCGCCTTCCACCGGGACTTGCCGCCGGCGGCCCGCACGCTCCCGATCCCCCGCCGGTATCAAACAGAAGGAATCCGCCGGTACGGGTTCCACGGCCTGTCATTTGCTTATCTTTTAGAAGAATTCGAGCGGCAAGTCGGAGCGGACGCGGCGCAAGGCCGGATTGTACTCGCACATCTCGGGTCTGGGGCCAGCATGGCGGCGGTCCGCGCCGGTCGGTGCATCGACACCACAATGGGTCTCACTCCGGCGGGCGGGCTGGTGATGGGCACCCGGACCGGAGACCTCGACCCCGGGATCCTTGTCTACCTCACAAGGGCGGAAGGACTGTCGGCGGACCGACTCGAAGATTTGGTTTCCCACCGGTCCGGTCTGCTCGGCGTGTCCGAGACGAGTTCGGACGTTCGGGATCTCTTGTCTCGTCAGGCGTCCGACCCCAGGGCGGCCGAAGCGATCGAACTGTTCTGCTACCAGGCCCGGAAGTGGGTCGGGGCACTCGCGGCCGCCCTCGGCGGACTCGACGCGCTCGTATTCTCCGGCGGGATCGGTGAGAACGCCCCCGAGATTCGTGCCCGCGTCTGCGACGGCCTGGGCTTTCTCGGGGTCCGTCTCGATGCGGCCGCGAATGCGGGGAACGCGCCGCTGATCTCCACCGCGGCGGGCTCAGTGGCGGTTCAAGTCATCCCGACCGACGAGGAACTGATGATCGCCAAGATGGCAAGCCGTGTCCTCGGCTTGGGTTGAAAAATGGAATACTCATGAAACAAGCGAAAACCACGACAAAAGACCCTATCTGCGGCATGACCGTGGACGAGGCAACCGCTATCCATGCCGAACGCGATGGCAGGATGTTCTACTTTTGCAGTGACCACTGCCGGCAAAAGTTTCTGTCC
>JBGTAD010000181.1:0-1859 GCA_041750055.1 Candidatus Absconditabacterales bacterium
GCTCTTCATGATAGAAGTGAATGAAATTCAATGTAGGGGCTGCCATGGCTATAGGACGGATCGACCTCAACCTAATCAAGGTATTCGACGCCGTGTTCGAGGATCGCAACTTGCTGCGTGCAGGGAAGCGATTGAACCTCAGTTCTTCGGCAGTCAGCCATGCGCTCAGCCGGCTACGCCACCTTGTCGGCGACGAGTTGTTTGTCCGGACAGCGAACGGGATGATACCAACGGCGCGTGCCCATGCGATGGCCGGAGATTTGCGGGACTCGCTTTACAAAATCACGGCCACGCTCGGCGTTGATGCATTCAACCCTGCAAGTTCGACGCGGCACTTTGTGGTCGCGGCAAACGATCATTTAACAGCCGTGATAGTAGGCCAATTGAACCGGTTGATCACAATCGAAGCTCCAAACATTCATCTGGTGGTGCGCCCTTCGACGCGGCTCGATTTGGCAGAGCAGATCGATGTCGGTCGCATTGACTTGGCTCTGGGCATCTTCCAGCAAATCCCAGCGCATTTCAGATCGTTTGCCCTCATGAGTGAGGGCGATTTGATTGTCATGCACAAGGCGCATCCAGCAGCGGAGCGGGCGCTGACGCTGCAGGACTTTGCAACCTACCCGTTGTTGACCGTCTCGGTCGGAGGGCAAGAGGAGGGAGCAGTGGACGGCTTCATCTTGGAGCGGGGCCTGGCGCGACAATCTGAGATGTTTGACCGAAACGCACTTCAGGACGCGATGAACACGATAGGAGCACAGCCGCGCTATCAGATAACCGTCCCCCACTCTTTAGCGATCCCGGCGCTGATGAAGGGGACTGACCTGCTGAGCATTCTTCCATGTTCGCTGGCGCGGGTTTTGGTGACCGACGGAGATTTCGTGATGGTTCTGCCCCCTTATCCTGTTGCCAGTTCGGCCTTTCGGGGGATCTGGCACAGCCGCAACGACCATGATCCGGCTCATCTGTGGTTTCGTCAGATCGTCGCTCGCTCTTTAGGAAACTTGCCCGAAAACTAGGCATCCTGCTCCTACAAGAGAACGAGATCGATGGAGTCTCGAAGGACAACCTGACCGGCGGCGGCGTCCGTCGTGCGTCAGCCATAATGAATTTTGTGCACTTCACGGATGAAAATCGATCGTTTCTATTCACTTTGCAACTATGACATTGCTTTGTTTATCGCATCATTGCGTTGCGAAACGCGCCCCTGTTTGGGGGGAACGGCAATTAAACCATACGTCTGAAACGAGCATCTTCCTTTGCGATACAGGTCACAGCTACTTCCTGTTTTAGCAGGATCAGAGTGACTTTGCAGGATCACGTTTTCGGGCGTCGAATTTCAAAGGTTTCACCATGATCAACGACATTGCACCCACTAATGGAGCCGTCACGGCTCAAGAGCACGCCGTCTGTAGCGGCTTTTCAGCACGCGTCGCTACCAATCAAGCAGAACGCAGAGCCAATATTAGCGGCGGATATGATTACATCGTTTGCGGCGCCGGGACGTCAGGCTCAGTGGTCGCTAGGCGACTGGCCGAAAACGAAGAAGTTACAGTTCTGCTAATTGAAGCAGGTGGCGATGATGTGGCACCGAGCGTGTCGAATCCTTCATTGTGGCCCACCAATCTAGGCAGCGAACGGGATTGGGGATTTGTTGCAGAAGCCAGTGCCCATCTGGACGGCCGCACCATGCCGCTGTCCATGGGAAAAGGCCTTGGCGGCGGGTCCTCAGTTAATGCCATGGTTTGGGCTCGCGGCCATGCCAGTGACTGGGACTATTTTGCAGCAGAGGCCAATGACCCAGTCTGGAACTACAAGTCGGTCCTCAGCATCTACCGCGAGATAGAGGATTGGAGCGG
>JBGTAD010000182.1:0-1511 GCA_041750055.1 Candidatus Absconditabacterales bacterium
AGCCGACTCGCAAACCGAATGGTCCGGCTGTTCCCCAGAGCGCAGAATCTCCTCAGGGGCAGAACGCTGCATTTAACAGTGCTCTAGACAAGCTGTTTGCCACCTATGCTCTCGCCGGCCGTCCGGCCGTTCAGGCACAAAATTCTAAGCAGCAGGAACCGAAAGTCGAGCCGAAGCCTGCGCCAAAGTCGGCTCCTGATAGTGGGAAAACAAGCGCTACTGGTTCAGTCATGCCGGCAGCCAGTTCCATTAAGGCTTCAACGAAAGATGAGGGAGCGACTGCCAAGGTGACCCTTGTCTCTACGGCCAAGCCGCAAACACCAAAGACGAGCCCACTTGACGTCAAGGTGCCGCCTGTTCCCCCAGTGCCTATCCTGCCGCGAGTTCCAGCAGCGGCTCCTGCGAAGGCTCAAACGCCCAAACCCTTGACTCCCAAGGATTTGGTTGCCCACACGACTGCCGCCAAGACGGTTCAGATCGATCCAGGTCAGAAAATCGTCACAATTGATGTTGTCGATCTGGAGCTCTCAAAGGTCATTCAAACCCTCAGCGAGCAGACCGGAATCAACCTCATCCTGCTGACCCAGGCTAGCCGAACCTTAACCATTAGGTTGAGCAAGGTCCCATTGTCTGAGGCCCTGAGCCACATCAGCGCAGTCTCTGGGCTGAGAAATCTCAAGCTGGGAACAACCTACGTGATCGCATCAAGCGACGAGCTGCAGAAGGCATACCCCATCGAATATGCCCTGGCCTTCCCTGCTCCCCCCGTTATTCCTCAGGTTGAAGCTCCCACCGGGCCTCCGCCCGACCCTAAACTAGATGTCATTGAAGTCTTAACCCTCAGCTACGTGACTGCCAACGAAGTGGTCCAGGTGCTAAAAGCTGCCTTCGATGAAAAAGAGCTTGTGAGCCGTGCGGGTCCATCTCAGCACATCCCCTCGTTGGCAAGTGCCGATACTCAGAATGTCACGGGGGTTTCGACTGGAATCCTGCGTGGTGAGGGGCAGGATCAGAGCGGTGGAGATGGTTCGGCAGGCAGTCCGACCAGCCGAGTCGTTATGCTTCGCGGCACGAAAGCTAGCGTGGCTAACGCCAAGCTGCTGGCCAGTCAGCTCGATATTGCTCGTCCTCAGGTCGCCATTGCCGTTCGAATTTTGGATATCTCGGATGACGCCATGAAAGAGCTTGGCCTCACCTGGAACTTCGGCGACCAGACATTTCAGGAAAGAGGCGGAAGCGGCATAGCATTTAGAAGCTTTGACCGATCAGCCGGAGCCATCCTTGCCCGGATCAGCGCGATGGAAAAGGATGACAAGGCAAAGATTCTTGCTCAACCCAACATCAGTGTTTTGGACAACCAAAAGGCTTTTATCCTGATCGGCCAGAGACTTAATTTCCCCACTCTCGTGGGCTACACCCAGGCCAACACTCCCATCTTCTCACCTAAAGAAGAGAAGGTCGGCATCTATCTTCAGGTCAGCGCTTCGGTCAGCCCGTCAGAAGAAATCACG
>JBGTAD010000183.1:0-3477 GCA_041750055.1 Candidatus Absconditabacterales bacterium
AAAAAGGGTGGCTGGGGATGGCTGCGACGCAGGAGCTGCAGCTCCAGAATCAGTGACAAGTTAGGGGCGTTTGCTGACAACTTGCGCTATCCTCCCATGCCGCTCGTTCCTCGCGGAGAGAGAAGGGCACCCAGGCTCTCTCGTAGGAGGGACAGGCTGAACTGTGTGAAACCCAGGAAGCACAAATCATGGCCTTACGGCCACCCGGCTGAAGCTTCGTCACAACCGGGCCACGAGCCTGAAGATTTGTAGATGCGTGGCCTGGTTGTACGACGAAGTCGTTCAGCCAGGATTGCTGCAGGAGTCGGGGGTGACTTGATAGAGAGAAGCTGCCAAAAAAAGCTCTGCCTCGGAGATTAACTCCGAGGCAGAGCTCTAACCCGAACAACAATCCAGCTTACGGCTGATCGTAGCCCTTAATGGGCCGATACCAAATGTTGCGGAACCGAACCAAGTCACCGTGATCCTGCAGCTCAAGAGGACCGGTCTCGCCATGAGGCTTGTATGAAGCAGTCTGGCGGTGCTCGGTTGGACCCTGAAGCTCCTTGGCGTGGTGGAGCATAACTCCGTTCAAGAAGACGGTTACTCGAGCGGGACGGAGGAGCTTGTCGCCGTCAAACCGAGGACCTTCCCAGATGATGTCGTAAACAGACCACTGACCGGCAGGGTTGCTGGCATTGACCAAAGGCGGATACTGCCCGTAGATGGCTCCGACTGTGCCATCGGGATAGGTGGGATTGTTGAAGCAGTCCAGCACCTGAATCTCGTAGCGACCCATCAAAAAGACGCCAGAGTTGCCTCGGCCCTGACCATCGCCCTTGACAACTGTGGGTGATGCGAATTCGAGGTGAAGCTGAACGTCGCCAAACTCGTCCTTGGTGCGAATGTTGCCTGTACCTGGAACGACGTGCATTTCGCCATTCTCAACTTTCCACTTGGCTTCGCCGCCATTTCCGGTCCAGCCAGAAAGCGTGGTGCCATCAAAAAGCACAACAGCATCAGAAGGAGGAGTGCCTGCGGCAGCCTGCGAGCTGAAGGTTCCAGGAGTCACAACCTTGGGCTGGGGCCTTTCACCATCGTGAACATGGTAGGTAGAGCCTGGAATGATCGGCGTATCCTGATAGCCAAGGGACATGCGTCTAGGATTGCGCCCTTGGGCAGGGGACCCAGGACTTGAAGCAGACTTGACAGGCTCAACGCCGTGAATCTTGACTAAAGAAGTGAAAGAACCAGTCACTCCACCAGCTTCAAACTGATACTCTTTGAAGGCAGCGTATCGGCCAGTGCCCGTGGGAGCAGCTTGGTTCCACTTGGATTCCCGGAAATCAGCCGTACCAGATTTTGCCATCCAGTCAGATGACTTCTTGACTCTCTTCTCGGTCGCGGCGGGAATGCCATCGGCTTTCCAATCAAATTTTGGGATTCCGCCTGGAAGAGATCCGGCAATGGCTCGGGCAAAAAAGCTGATTGAATCAATGGCTTCGGCTCCGCCGCCAAGGTCATGTCCCACGTTCGGCACCACTTTAAGCAGCTTAGGAGCCTTGATATCCTGCCAATAAAGGCGATGAGCGTCGGCTGTCCAATAGCGGTCGTTGCCACCCACGACAACAAGCACTGGCATTTTAATGCCGGCCAGGTGGCTGTAGGGGTCCACCATTTGGGTGAGGGTTCTGCCCCGCTCCGTGGCTAGTAGTTCGGTGAGTCCAGCAGATTCATAGTCGCCAATCTGCTCGCTCAGCTTGCCAAAGCTCTCTTTCTGGTGCTCTAGCTGTTTGGGGAAGTTCAGCATATCGAAGACCATAGGGGCGATTCCTGCGACCCTCTTGTCTCCCGATGCTCCGACAAGCCAGGTCGTCCAACCCCTTTTGCTGGCACCTGTAACAACGAACTTTCTGGACTTGCCTCCCAGATGGGCTTGCACGGCATCCATGGCTCTTACATATGCCTTGGTCATGGGGAAAAGCAGGGGCCAAGTGGCGTCGCCCGATTCCATGTATTTGCCAAAGGTGTGGGCAATCAGCTCGTCTTCTCTCATTCCGCCGAAGAGCGGCTGGTTTGGAATGTTAAACAGCACCGCAGCAGTCATGCCTGATTTGGCTGCCAAAAGCTGAGCGATAGGCGCATCTCTCGCTGCCTTGTCTCCAGTGATGAGCAGCAGAGTGTGGCCCGGGGAGAGGTCTTTTTCTGGCCTGGCCACCACAATCTCATGCTTCCAAGGAATCCCCTGCCATGTCTGACTGGTCATTTCCAGCCTGGTGGTTCGGCCGACCGTTTCGACCGCCTTCCAAGCGAAGCTGGGGTCTGGTTTTTCAAGGTAGGCCATGAGGGGTGCAGGTGGGGCTAGCACCAAAGCGGCCAGGGCACTAAGCATGTTCGCTTTATGGTACCGGGCTTGGCCCGTTGAGCCTGTGGCGGGGAGGTTTTTAGGGGGATTTGAGGGTATTTGGTGGCCTGACTCAGCTTTGCAATGCCAGACATACAGACTTAGCGAAGAATCTATTCCGAGGCCTGCAAAACCGCCCCAGCCACTCGATCCTTCTGCCGAGCCTGCCACGCCGCCTGCCTTTTCTGATGCCGAATATGCCCGATCAGATAAGCAACGTCGGTCGGCCTCAAGCCAGGAATCCGCGAAGCCTGCCCAATCGTCGCTGGCTGAACTTCGCCCAGCTTCTGACGCCCTTCGTGGCTCAGACACTTGATCGCATCCCAATCCACATCGTCAGGAATATGCATTTCTTCCATGCGGCGAGCGAGGGTGGCTTCTTCTTCCTGCCTCTTCAAATATCCGCCGTAGACTGCTTCAATTTCCAGCAGTTCACGGACTCCAGCCGCGACTGTGCCTGTCGGAGCCTCCAGGTCAATCGAAGGAAACTCATGTTCAAGTTTCGAAGCGGCTCGGCCGAGCGCGGCAACACTTGCTCCAGGCCGAGTCAGCAGCTGCCAGTAGCTAGCACGGCCCCGGACTGAGGTCATCCCGACCTCTTCCAAAGCCCAAGATTGAGGCTCGCTAATGCTCTCCCCCTCCATCCAGGTTCGAAGAGCAATGGTGCCCTCCTGCCTTTCGTTAAATCTTTCCCACCTCAGGTCATCAACGATTCCGAGGCTTCTGCCAAGAGGAGTCAGGCGGAAATCGGCATTGTCATGCCTCAGTAGCAGGCGGTGCTCGGCCCTGGCGGTCAGCATGCGGTAGGGGTCTTCGACTCCCTTCGTCACCAAGTCGTCGATCATCACTCCGATCAAGCTTTCTGACCTCGGGAAGATGAGAGGCTCCTGCTCAGTGGCATAAAGCGCAGCATTGATTCCAGCTGCAATACCTTGCCCGGCCGCTTCTTCGTAACCGCTGGTGCCATTTATCTGCCCAGCAAGGAAGAATCCGTTCATCGTCTTGACGGCAAGTTGCGCGTTCAACGCGCGCGGGTCGACATAGTCATATTCAATCGCATAACCCGGCTGCAGCATGGTCACACGATTCAACCC
>JBGTAD010000184.1:0-1588 GCA_041750055.1 Candidatus Absconditabacterales bacterium
ATGGTGTCATCAAATGGAGCCAAATGCATGCTCTCGACCCCGGCCAGGCAACCTATCACGCCTTCAGAGGTGGCCCGCAGAATGTTGGTGTGGGGGTCGAGTCGGGTCTTGTTAAGCACCGAGCTTCTCCCATGAATATGAGTGGCAGTCGGTGGGATTTCACAACTCTCAAGAACCCGGGACCACAGACTCCGCGCAGCGCGGATTTTTGCGATTTGCAGAAACACGTGCGAGCCAAGAGTGTAAGTGAAGAGCATTTGTTTGGCGACCTGCTCACCCGCAACCCCACGGTCTGAAAGCTTCCGCAAATAATACACACCGGTGGCAAGCGCAAAGGCGAGTTCCTCGACGGCGGAGGCTCCGGCATCTGCCCAGAGACTCGCACCAACTCCCACCGTGCGAAGGCGGGAACCGTGATCCGAACTCCATTTCACACAAACAGCCATCTCCGCAAAGGCATCCTCCAAATTCAGGGGCAACTGACCATCCCTTGCGTACTCTGTGAGAGGATCTCCCAAAATCCCTCCTCGCCACTCAAGCGAGTGGGCGGCAAATAGCGAAAGCATTGGTAGTGCCGAGGCCCCCGCCCAAAGAAAGAGCGGGGTTTGGGAAGGCGAGATATCATGAAATGAGAAATTCACATCCTCCAAACTCGCAAGCGACAGCCCACAAGCCGCGACCTCCGAGGTTTCGGCTTCCGAGGGGTCCACTCCGCGGCGCGAGGCCACATCAAGTTGGATCGCCAGAGCATTCTGCCCCCGCTTGAGTTCTTCGCGTGCCACCTCGTTAAAAGCTTTTGGAGTGCCAAAAGGCAGTTCCTGCGCCACCAAAGGGGGTGATGGCAGTGATCGATTGCCTCGTCCAAAAGGAGACAAACCGGGCCAAAACCCCATCAGAGAAACCGCCGCCTCATGATCTTTTGTGTAAATAGGCTGGAGGGTGATGCCTTCATGAGTTCGGGTCAGCAGCTTTTTGTCAAAGGAAGCTCCCTTCAGGGATTCCTCCGCAGCAGCCCGCCAAGCTTGCGGCGTGGTGTCGGAAAATTCGGCTAAGGACAAGGACATGGGTTAGGTTTCCTCAATGAGGATATCGGAGGCGACTCCTTCAATGGACAAACGCATGCGGGTAATCCGATGCGTGAGCGGACTGGTCGAGTGAGTGGGGTTGGTCGCTGCTGGTGCCGACGGCTTGACATTTGCGGGAGCATGCAGCTTTTCAAATTCGCGGGGAAACATTTCAAAGAGCACACAGGCCTCGTCGTCTGTCGGAAGGCCCCTGGCTGCGAGGTCCTTGCGAATGCCAGCCATGCGGGGCTCAATGCCGTCACCGGGGCGTGTGGAACAACGCTCTTTGCCCGTGTTCTTCTCGGCAATCTTAAGGACTTCCACGTCAATCGGGCCGGGCGTTTTGCCGTATTTGCCCAGCGCAATATCCATCGCCTGAGGGGAGAAATTTTTCCAACGCCCGAACTTGACGTTCAGCATGGCCTGGGTCCCCACGATCTGAGAAATGGGAGTCACCAAAGGCGGCCATCCCAGCGCTTTGCGGACAATAGGAATTTCTGCCAGAACGTCCGCTGTGCGGTCAT
>JBGTAD010000185.1:0-2155 GCA_041750055.1 Candidatus Absconditabacterales bacterium
CAGAACTCGTCACCGAAATTGGTCAGGCAGAACAGCGGCACACCCGCCTCCGCCAATCGCTCGACGATGGCGTGCGAGCCCGGCACCGGCCCCGGCACAGTCTCGTTGAAGCGGGTCGCGTAGGCGTTGATGTGCGATTCATACGCGGGGAACTGCGCGATCCGTTCCGGCACCATGTCCTCCAGCGCGCGGCCCCGGTCATGCTCGAAATGCCATTCCTCGGTCACGACATTGGCGAGGAACCAGTCGAGCTTGTCCCGGTCGTCGATCAGCTTTTCGAACAGTGCAGCCAGCTGCCATTCGAACAGCACCCGCCCGACATCGAACACCACCGCTTTGCGCATCACAACCCCAAACCTCTTAGCCCCAAATGACTGCGGCCCGCGCTCCGGTAAGGAGGCGGGCCGCCAAATTCATCAGCCGCCCATGCCGGGCAGCCGCGCCGTTCAGCCCTGGCGGGCCTTGAAGCGACGGTCGGTCTTGTTGATCACATAGGTGCGGCCGCGGCGACGGATCACGCGGTTATCGCGGTGACGGCCCTTCAGCGACTTCAGGCTATTGACGATCTTCATGGCGCTCGTTTCCAAAAGAGAAGCGCGCCGGACACGGCCGACGCGCGTTAAATCGAAGTCTGCCGTTAGCGACACCGGTCTGCGGCGTCAATGCGAACCTGCCCCTGTCAGCGTCGCAAATCGCGCAATTTGCGCTCCCACGCCAAGGCATGGGCGATGATCGTGTCGAGTTCGGCATGGGCAGGCTGCCATCCAAGCGTCTGCTTCAGTCGCTCCGGGTTGGAAATCAGCGAATCGGGATCGCCTGCCCGGCGGCCTTCGATCCGGCGGTCGAGCTTGCGATTCGTCACCCGGTCGACCGCGTCCAGCACCTCGTTCACCGAGAACCCCCGGCCATAGCCGCAATTCATCGTCAGCGAGCGCGCGGGATCGGCAATCAGCGCCTCCAGCGTCTGCACATGTGCCGCTGCCAGATCGGTCACATGGATATAGTCGCGCACCCCGGTGCCATCGGGCGTGGCGTAATCGGTGCCAAACACGCTCACCGATTCGCGCATCCCCAAAGCCGCCTCAATGGCGACCTTGATGAGATGGGTTGCACCGGCGGTCGATTGTCCGCTCCTCGCGTGGGGATCTGCGCCCGCGACATTGAAATAGCGCAGCACGCCGAAATTGAGCGGGTGGGCCGCTGCGACATCGGCGAGCATCTGCTCGGTCATCAGCTTCGACCAGCCATAGGGGTTGATCGGGCGCTGCGGCGTGTCTTCGGACACGCCGGGGGAATCTGGCGCGACATCGGGGATGCCATAGGTTGCCGCGGTTGAGGAGAAGATGAAATGCGGCACCCCAGCCTTAACCGCCGCTTCGATCAGCGCGCGGCTTTTGGCGGTGTTGTTGTGGTAATACTTCAGCGGATCGGCGACGCTTTCCGGCACCACAATGGACCCGGCAAAGTGCATGATCGCGCCTGTGCCCTGCTCGGCAAAGATCCGCGCCAGCAAGTCCGCATCGGCGATGTCGCCTTCATACAGCGGTACGCCCTCGGGCAGTGCAAAGCGGAAGCCCGTAGTCAGGTTGTCAATTACCGCCACCGGCCAGCCTGCATCCTGCAAGGCCAGCACCGCGTGACTGCCGATATAGCCCGCGCCGCCGGTCACGAGCACGGAAGGTTTGCCGGGGGAGGTCATGGACAAGGGCCTTATCATGCAATCCACTTCAAATTTCTCAACCTGGGTCACACACACACAGGTCTGTGCACCGGGCCCGCTGCGCCCTATAGTCTGCTGACCACAAAAGGAACCTGCGTCATGCTGCCTGCCCGCCTGCTTGCCCCCATCGCCGCCACTGCAGCGCTGGCGCTATCGGCTTGTGCGACAACGCCTTACACCGGCCCGGTCGAAGTCACGCGCTTTGTGGCGCCCAGCCCGGCGGGGCTCGGACAAGGCACGATTGCGATCACCTTCCCTGACGAAGTGAAGAACGAAAACGCGCGCAGTGCCTTTGCCACCGCCGTCAGCGGTGAACTGGCGCGACTTGGCTATACCGTGGTCGCGGATGGCACGTCCGCCAGCCAGGTCGCCGCGATCCGCACCACCCGCTCGCCGATTGCCGCCGCTCCCGTGCGTGAACGCGGCCCGGTCAGC
>JBGTAD010000186.1:0-2005 GCA_041750055.1 Candidatus Absconditabacterales bacterium
TCAGCAACTTTAATTTTTTCAGAATCATATCCATTGGGATGGGAGGGACAAACGCCAGAAACTACTACTAGCCCAGTGATTGAGGTTGAAATAGCATGAAAGTACTCAATTTTCGAGCAGGTATTTACCCCTTGGAATTGTGTTCTTTGAGTAACGGAACGTCCGTTAAGCTCGAGCTCTTTAACTATAGTTCTATCATTGTCCCATTTTTGAGGATTGTATTCAGGTGAAATTTCCTCTACCTCACGAAGTAGCTCTTCAAGAGGTAACTGGTATATATAAATTAGTACTTGTGTAGGATCTACACCTGGATCAAATGTGGCTGCCATCAAATTCTCACGCCAAACCCAATTTTTAGGAGGTGTTTCTTCTGTGTAAACTGTCCAGTCGCTTGGCTGTGTTAGTTCGATACCTAGCTCAGTGTTGCTATATAGGGTGTAGTCATTTTGCAAAGTGCTTTGACTAATGTCAGAATCTTTTACTTTGTTTGTTATTGAGTCTGTTTCGATAGGAGGTACTTTCTCAATCTCAACAATTTTTCCTGGTGCATACGTATATCCAATCCATCCGCCGAGAAAGGGTAGTGTGATAAAAAGCAACATTGCCAAATATTTTGATAAGGGTGTGACAGTATGTAGTCGAGACTGTGTTTGTTGAACAACTTCTTCTCCTTCAGATGTTACATGTTTATTTTCCATATACTAAAAGTATATCAGTTCCTAATTCTCATTAGGGGTATAAAATATCGGAACTGAGATGTGTATGTATATCTTCGTAAATTGAAGATACTTCTCGCTGGGCACGTACTGTCCCTCGGGTGGAACCAAATTGAGGAAATTTGTCTTGATTGGTTGTCAGAAGCGAGGGTTGTCTTTGCTATAAATCACTGAGATGTATTTTTATATTAAATATGCTAACTTTAATTCAGAATTCCTATAAACCACATCAAGCTGGGGGACTGTTCTATGACACACTCATTCGAGTTAGCTGCCATTGCCGACACCACTCGGCTAGTAAAGCCGGTGAAACTGCCCCCTGAGGCACTTTCAGTATTGACGCAAGTGCGTAAAACGCTTTCAGTTACCGATGACTTGATGCCGAGTATCCTTGCTAGAGGTCAACAGACTCCAGGAGCAGCTGCGGCACTGGTTGAATCTGAAGCTCTGATTTATCTCGCTGAGATAAATCGCATCTTTGACACAAACCATACGTTTTCGTCATTGAAGCCGGTACAGCTTGATGGGGAAACTTACTACCTACCCCTAATAGCTGGACATCGTCGGCATACTACTTGCGTTCTTCTCAATCGCGAGGTGCAGGAAGGACGAGCAGAATACAGTGAACGTTTTGATGGTCAGTATCGGGTTGATTTGCACTTTGGGATTTCGGCCCTGAATGCAATTGAGTATCAGTTCAACGAAAATCGGCACGCCCAAGTTCCTCCGCATGAAGAGGCGGAGGCGGCGTGGCGCTTCTGGCGGTATCGGAGTAATCAAGAAGAGGGCTTAACCTGCGCTCGTTTCGCTCGGTCAATTGGCAGAACATCGGAGTGGATGCGAAGTGCTTTGCGCTTTTGCAACCTACCAATCGATGTCCAGTCATACGTGTCGGGAGATAATCCAATCAATCTAAAACTCCCGTATCGTATTCTCGTTGATTTGGCACGATTGGCTGAAGGGTACGAAGCTGTCACTGGAGAAGCACTTCCGCACGAAGCCTATCATCTTTGGATTCGTAAGGCGGTGCTAGGGCGCCTCAATAGCGTTCAGTTCGGTAAAAATGTCAGTGCTTACTTGGATGAAAAGCGCGCTGAACAACAAGGGCAAGGTTCTTTGTTTTCGCTTGATATGACCTCTGATAATGAAATAAACAGGCATACCAGGCGGGTGGTTGGAGAGAATCTCGTACGTGGTCTTTGGCTATTTGCAAATTATTTCTCCATCGTCGAGCGCACAAGAAAAGCTGGTCTGCTTGGATCAGACACCTATCTTTCACTTCAGAAAGA
>JBGTAD010000187.1:0-1565 GCA_041750055.1 Candidatus Absconditabacterales bacterium
GAGCCTCGAGAATTTCTTCTTCAACCAAATCTGGGTGGTTGCCGGCATGGCGGATGAGGGCGTCGGCGGCATCTGAAGATGGCACCAAACTGAGGGCCTTTGCGGCTTGGCGACGGACTCGTGGAGACGGGTCATCCAGACTCCCGGCGAGCTCAGCCGTTGCCAAGACCATCCTGCCTTCTCCGACTTGGGCAAGGGCGACTTCCCTAGCCACTTCATCGCGGCTCTCAGTGATCTGCCTCATAGCCTTCACTCCCTTGGGGCGAATCTTGGATATCTGCCCGAGGGTCTCCCTTAAGCTCGTTGCCCCTGGTTCCTTGATCGGCATGAGGGCGATAGAGGCGAAGACTCGAATGACGATGACAATGATGAAAAGATACTTGTACGCCCATTCGTCACTGCCAGCCCAGTCACGAAGAAACTCCATACTGACCCAACCGAGCATAGGCGAAAGAGCCAAAGCAAAGGCAGAAATGGCAGCCACAGCAGCAAGATAGTTCGGTCTATCGTTGCTGTCAGATGTCGCCATGTTAAGGTTTCCGTGTGCCACAGAAACCCCTGACCAAACGATTCCATTGAAGAAATGGGTGCTGATCAGGATGATGGTGTTGGCGGTCGGGTTGCCCGGCGAAAGAAAAATCCACTGAAGCGGAGTTATAGCTACGCCGGCAACCATGAGCACGAGGATCGGCTTGTTGCCGTAGCGGTCGCACAGAAATCCCCACATTCGAATGAAAATGATCGTGGAGATTGTGTGGCTGATTCCGAAAAGCTGGATGACCGTGAAGGGGAGGTCGAGTATTTCTCGGCAGTAGGCGCCGAAGAACTGTCCGGCGTAGCCCTGGCTCACCGCGAAGATGAACATGAAGAGCAGAACGAAGCGGAAGTTTCTATCCTTGCCTGGGCTGGCAATCTGCCTCAGGCCTTCTTTTAGGTTCGGCCGGACAGCATTTGGCCTTTCCATGTCTTCCATTCGAAGGAAGAAGTACATGGAGATTAAGCCCATCGCCGCGGCAAAAGCGAAGATGATGGTGAAGCCCAACTGCTCTTGCTGAACCTTGCGGAAGTAGTCCAGAGCCAAACCGCCAAGGAGTCCGGAGACTGCCGAGGCGATGGTGGCGTAAAGCATTCGGCGGGAGAAGTACCAGCCGCGACTTGAAGGCGGGACCATTTCGGCCAGCCAGTCGCTGTAAAGTGGGTTGATCAGGGCGCCAGAAAGGGCGGCCAAGCCAATACAGACAATGACCGCGAAGAGCTTGAAGTCGTTTGAGACGCCCAAGAAGGGCAGAAGAATGAAGGGGAGATGGAAGATTCTCCAACCCCAACCGCCCAACTTGACAAAGGATTTGTAGCTCTTTGCGCCTCGGCCCCAAATCGCTCCTGGGATCTGGATAAGGCTCATCGCCGCAGGAATAGCAGCAGAAAGAGCGATCCAAATGTCAGCTCCCTTGGCTTCCCCAACCTTGAGGTACTGAATGAAGCCAATGAGGATAGACCCCATGATAAGGCTGCCACAGGCGGACGCGAAAGCGAGATCCAGATTTGCAGTCTGGAGGTTCTTAAGC
>JBGTAD010000188.1:0-2096 GCA_041750055.1 Candidatus Absconditabacterales bacterium
CCGCGCGCGGAGATGAACACTTCGACCCCTTCGCGCGCCAATGCGAGGGCCGCTCCATGACCCATACCGGCGCTGCCGCCGTTCACCAACGCTCTGCGCCCCGCAATGCCGAGATCCATGCCTGCCTCCTTATCGGCCGCCGGTGACGTAGAGGCACTGCCCCGTTACCCAGCTTGCCGCGGGCGAGGCCATGAAGACCACGGCGGCGGCGATATCTTCGGGGTCGCCATAGCGGCCCAGCGGGATACCGATCATGCCGAGCAATTTCTCGCGCTTCTCTTCGGTATCCGTGCCCATGCATTCATCGAAATTCTCGGTCGGCACCGGGCCGGGCGCGACGGCGTTGACCCTGATCTTTGGCG
The DNA here is from genome assembly GCA_041750055.1 of Candidatus Absconditabacterales bacterium. GTDB lineage: Bacteria > Patescibacteriota > Gracilibacteria > Absconditabacterales > Absconditicoccaceae > JBGTAD01. The sequence continues at coordinate 363 of JBGTAD010000188.1, forward strand.
CCAGTTCGACCGAAAGCGTGCTTGTGAGGCTGTTCACCGCCGCCTTGGCCGCGCCGTAAGGTCCGTTCTTGACCTGCGGGCCGAAGGCCGAACGCGAAGAAATGTTGACGATCGCCCCGCCCCTCTCGCTCATATGGCGTGCTGCCACACTCGCGCCCATCCACACCGCTCTCAGGTTCAGCGCGATTTGCGCGTCGAAATTCTCTTCAGGCGTCCGGGTGAGATAGCGCGGCGTTGCATCGGGGATGCCGCCCGCATTGTTGACCCAGATGGTCAGCTTGCCGAATTGCGCGATGGTTGCCTCGGCCAAGCGTTCGAGCGCAGCACTGTCAGTCGCATCCGTAGCCAGCGGGAGGGCGCGGCGACCCAAAGCGGCGATCTCTCCCGCCACGGCATCAAGATCAGCTTGCGTGCGTGACGCGAGCACCACATCCGCACCGGCCTCGGCCAAGGCAATCGCGATAGCCCGCCCGATACCCTTGCCCGCTCCGGTGACAACAGCCACCTCGCCATCGAGCCGAAACCGATCCAGAATCCCCATGAAACCCCCTGCGCTGCAAAGCCGGCAGCAAACCTACGGCCGCCACGGACAAGGAACACTGACGCTTCAAATAGGCGCAGCACGGGGTGGGCGGTTGGAACCAAAGGTGGCGGTGTGGGAATGTGGGAAAGGTGATACTGGGGGATCACATCTGAGGTTGAAACAACGCCTCAAATTGCAGGTCCCAATCTGCCCGCGCGTTGGTGATGAAACCAGCGAGGCGGCGGCGCGTTGCGGCAGTACCGGGCTGGCGCTGGATGACCAATATCGCCGGATCACTCTCGTCAGGGGACAGGCGTAGCGTCAGGACAAGAGTATCGCCAATGATCCGCGCGGTGTCAGTGCCATTGGCGCCGATCCATTCACACGGCTCAGCCAGAGGATCAGGGCAAATGGCCCGCCGCGCATCCCAGCTGACTGTCGCGATGCTGGCGCCGCGATCCTGAATGACCTGCATCCCGATCAGGTCAGCCCCTGCCAGCGTGCGGATGCGCGGATCGGAACGGGTCAGCGCATAGTTCCCCTGCCAATCGCCCGGCGGGATCGCACCGTCATTTTCCTGAGCCGAGGCGTTCGGATTCAGACCGATCATCGCGGCGGCAGCGAGCGTTAACGTGCAGCGCATCTACTGGGCCGCCGGAATGCTATAGTTCATTTGTACCACCGCATCGGTCGGCGATTTCTCGATTACGACGATGTCCAGCGTCCGGCCGTCAGCATGCTCTCCAGCAATCAACGTTTCCATGGTGTCGCGCACCTTTTTTGCAGCGGCGACTTGCGGGGCAAACCCGGCATTCGTCAGCGCATCGGTATGAAACGCAACCGCCTCTGCCGCGCTGCCCGGCGCATCATACATATCCGTACCGGTGGACCGCAGCGCGTTGCTGCCGCGCATTCCGGTCAGATAACTAGCGCCCGGCATAGGCTCGACGAAGGCTGACAGGTCTTCGGGAAAGGGGCGCCCGGCTGCTTCGCTTTTTACTACGGCGGCGACGCCAGCGGCCGCAGCTTGAGCTGCGCCAGGTTTGCCGCTGTCAGTTCCGGCTTCGCTGCCGCAGCCGGCGAGGATCAGAGCGATTGCTGCGGCAAAGCCAATTCGCATCATGTCACGCTCCTCCCGATCAGCCCGTGGTGCGCGAATGCACGAGGTTGAGCGATGCCTTGCCCGCATCATCGACGGGCATGCCGGGCTG
>JBGTAD010000189.1:0-1804 GCA_041750055.1 Candidatus Absconditabacterales bacterium
ACCGACAATGCCCTGTGGATCTACTTCGGCAATGGAACGACTTCATTGGCTGCCCCGGTGTCGCTGGCGCTGGGCGATGTACCCAGCAAAGTGACGCTGGCTGACGCAACAGGCGATGGACTGATCGATGCAATCATTACATTGCCCGCGTCCAATCGCTTGATGATCCTGCCCAATCTCGGTTTGGGCTTCCAGCCCGAGATTTTTGGTGCGCCGATCTACCTCTCACTTATCGGCTCCCCTAGCGACGTCCAAGTGGTCGATTTGAATGACGACGGAAATCCCGACTTAGCGGCGACGCTACCCAATGAAAACAAACTCAGTGTACTGTTCGGCCGTGGAGGCAACCAATTCGCTCGCGCTCAACAGATTAATGTTGGCTTAAAGCCAACGCGAGTCAAGCTTGCCGACGCTGACGAGGATGGCCGAACGGACCTGATCGTTGTTAACTCAGGCGATAACACCGCGAGCGTGATCTACAACCGCTTCGATCCAAACGACGTCTACCGATACGACGCCGACGCCATCGATCCCGACGGAGATGCACTTACGTACGCGATTGAAGACGGTCCCGGTGGGCTGATCATCAACAGCGCCACCGGCCAACTCCTGTGGGCTGCTTCACCAGATCAAGTGGGTGTGCATGATGTGACGCTGAGCGCTGATGATGGCCGAGGCGGAATCGCCACACAGTCCTTCAAAATACAAGTCGAACCCGCGCGCGAAAATGCCTCGCCATTAATCGCGACGGTACCAGACATCAAGATCGGCGCAGCCGAAACGTTTACCTATCAAGCGACGGCAATCGACAACGATCACGATACGATTCGCTATCGCCTCATTGATGCGCCCGCTGGTGCCATAATCAATCCGACTACGGGGCTGGTTGAGTGGGATGGACGAACGGACTTGGCTATTTCGACAGTGAGCCAATCGGATGGGCGAATCGAAATAGCTGCAAACGCTGGGTTGCAAACAGCGAGCTTCACCTCCGAAGCCTGGTTCTTCTTTGACACTTTACCAGCAAGCAACCAGTTGGCAGGACTCTTCATTCAATTTGGAAGTTACACGCTCAGTAACCGTGGCAATTCGCTATTGAGACTCGACATACAGTATCCGAACGCGGGTAGTAGACGTGTAGAAATCCCTTTTGTGTTCAATGCGGATCGTTGGTATCACTTCGCCCTGGTCGTCGATGATGCAGCGCAAACAGTGGCCATATACGCCGACGGACGCGAAGTTCATAGGTCAGCTTTGGTCGAAAGCCTCGCATTCGATCCACAGCAAAACAAATGGGTCGGCAGCAACGGCACCTTCGGTTTAGCGGCGACCATTGACAACTACCGGCACTGGACGGTTGCTCGAACCGCGGATGAGATTCGCGAGGGCTTGCGGCGCCAATATGACGGTGACACGCGCTTAGTTGTCGACTATCGCTTTGACGACATAAATACATTTAGTGTGCGTGATCATTCGCCCGCAGGGAACACTGGTTTTCGCATCATCAATGCCGCCTATCCAGAGCTCGCCACTGGACTGGCGAATTCGGGGTCGCACGCATTCACGATCGGCGTCGAAGATGGTCGTGGTGGATTTGACACGCAATCTATTGATGTGAAAATTGTCCCCGAGCTGCGAGGTTCTATAGCTGGGCACCTGTTCGATGATCTCGACGGAGACGGACTGCACGACGATGGCAGCGAGAATCCTACCGAACCATCGCTCGAGGGCTGGCAGGTGTTCATCGACACCAATGGCAATAACTATCCCGATCCAAGCGAATCGCAAACGACCACCGACGCCA
>JBGTAD010000190.1:0-1574 GCA_041750055.1 Candidatus Absconditabacterales bacterium
GCATTATGGCCTTTCTCTACTCTTGGTTGGCCAAATGACACAGAAGATTTAAAACAATTCTATCCAACTAGTGTTTTAGTAACAGGATATGATATTATATTTTTCTGGGTTGCAAGAATGATCTTTTCAGGGATATATAATTTAGGGGAAGTGCCATTTGAAACCGTAGTAATACACGGTATGGTAAGAGATGATCAAGGCAGAAAGATGTCTAAGTCACTAGGAAACGGTATCGATCCATTAGATATAATAGACCAATATGGCGCAGATGCATTAAGATTCTCACTTGCAACAGGAAATTCACCAGGCAGTGATATAAGATTTTATGAGTCAAGAGTTGAGGCAGCTAGAAACTTTGCAAATAAAATATGGAATGCATCTAGATTTGTTATGATGAATTATAATGAAGAATTAATGGCTAAATACAAAGATAGTAAAAACTATACAGTTGCAGACAAGTGGATATTATCAAGAATGAATACTGTGACAAAAGAAGTTACAGAAAATATTGAGAAATATGAAATAGGAATATCACTCCAAAAGACTCATGACTTTATGTGGACAGAATTCTGCGATTGGTATATTGAACTTGTTAAACCAGTATTATATGCAGATGATTGTGAAGCTAAAGGCGTAGTACTAAATGTATTGAACACGGTGCTAAAAACAGGGCTTAAATTACTTCATCCAGTTATGCCGTTTATAACAGAAGAAATTTATATTCATTTAGATAATGAATATGACTCCATAACTATCTCTAAGTGGCCTGAATTTAATGACTCGCTTAAAGATGAAAAATCAGAAGAAAAAATGAACTATATTATAGAAGCAATTAAAGATGTAAGAAATGCTAGGGTAGGAATGAATGTAGCACCTTCAAGAAAAGCTAAGGTATTTATTTATGCTACAGAGGCAAAGGAAGCATTTGAGGAAGGTATGATATACTTTCAAAAACTTGCATCAGCAAGTGAGGTTAAGTTTTTAGCTTCCAAAGCAGATGCACCAGAAAATGTAGTTACAGTAGTAACTAAAGGTGCTGAAATCTACATGCCGTTACTTGAACTTGTAGATTTAGAAAAAGAATTAGAAAGATTGTACAAGGAAAAAGAAAAATTTCAAAAAGAAATAGATAGGGTGGATAAAAAACTTTGCAATAAAAAATTCACCGATAAAGCTCCGGTTGAGGTAGTAAACGAGGAGAAAGCTAAAGGTGAAAAATACAAAGAAATGTATAATTCAGTAATCTTAAGTATAGAAAATCTGAAGTAGAATTTAATTTTTAAAATTCCTATGTTGTAATAAAACAAATTATTAACTATAGAATAGACATTTAAGAAATGTCTATTCTATAGTTTTTTTGTTGTAAGTTAAAATCAAGGTATCTATAACAAGACAACTTTAAGCTGATGTATATGATTTTTATATTATTAAGTAAAGCCATATTGGAACAGTTAATAAAAACTTAACCTCACTTGCTGATGCAAGTTTTTGAAAGTATATCATACCTTCCTCAAATGCTTCCTTTGCCTCTGTAGCATAAATAAATACCTTAGCTTTTCTTGAAGGTGCTACAT
>JBGTAD010000191.1:0-2898 GCA_041750055.1 Candidatus Absconditabacterales bacterium
GCTCTCATGGTGATGCGGACAAACTAACGCACCTCCATCCGCCTCGCATGCTCGGCGGTACGTCCTCCAGTACCCCTCCTTTGCAGTATTCCTTTTCTTTTCGCCCCCCAATTATTTTTTTGAATATGGAAAAGGAGGGGTTACTTTCGGACGAACTTCTGCTTAATCGCAGAAGAGAGGAGGTGCTCCAGCTTTCGAGCGCGTCGGCTTAACTCTGACCTACGTAAGCATTCGAGTTCGTAAACCACCAAATCGGCCACTTGTCTTGCTAGTTCGCGTCTGGGCTAAAGGTACCACCTTCGGCATCCGCCTCAGGCCATTTCCGCTAGGGCTACGAACGCCTAGATGGCTAGGTAGGAGTGTCGCTATTCCTCGCCATTCCGCCCTGCGGGGCGGTGGCTCGGGCGACACACTTGTTTGGGGAGAGGAAGGAATCCTCTCCCCAGCTTCGGGCTCCTCCTCGCCGTAACGCCTTGGCGTGTACGGTTCCGCATTTAGTAGGTGATAGTTGCGCGTGCACTGTCCGCTTCAGCCGGCCTACGGAGTCCGCCCTCGCACAACCCCTCTCCTCGTTTTCATCTCCGCTTTTGTCTCGAGATTTTATACTTCCTGCCTTCGTTAGGGACGGCGTTCGTCTTTAGCCCAGTCGCTCCTAGCGGAAATGGCCTTCAGCTCCTGCGCCGTCGGGAGTTACGAGGCCTCGTTTAGTGTTTGGTGGTCGCCACCAGTGATGCACGTACGACGTGCCGTAGCCTCATGCTATATACTGATAATTTTCATTAATTATTAGGTACTTCAATAGCAGTTGAGCCGTCTGAACAGGTGCGACTCATGCTTCCGCCACCAGGAATTGGCGGCGGGCCATCGCTTGGAAGTGGTATAATATAGCTCTTCTCACAACGAAATGTTACGCATGTAATTGGCAGAGTAGATCCGCAACGGGTGATTTCTCGCGGGAACTCTTCATTAAAAAATGAATTCTTGAAAAAACCGGTAGAAACAAGGGTTACGATTACTGTCGCAAAGGCGGTAATAATTACAAGCAGAGACTTTGATTTCAAAAGATTATTCATACCTCAATTTTACCCTTTGGTACCTGTATTGCAATAAAATTATGCTCCTGAAGAGCTTTGCTTAGTTTTAGAACGGAATACAGGGGCTTTCTCTATAATCTGAGTTTATATGATAATCCTAAATCTGAGACTGATTTTGGTGGTATAATCGAAAAAGATTTAGTTTAATTTATTAAGATTTACTGATTATTTATGTCTTTAGATAAATATGTACCCGGACCTTCCCCAGAAACTAAGTTTTTTGAGGGTTTAAAAATCTCAGAGAAATTCAACGCGGATGCGCAAAGGCACTTAAGAACCATCTCGCATTGGTCGAGAAGTATGTCTCTGCAAAAGTTTGCGGGGTGGGTTGAGCATCAATCATCAACTGACCCTGACTTACAGACACCGGAAGAGGAATTATTACAGAATCGGGTTTTTAAGGCTCTTCTTGAGCCCGTTGGAGGAGAAATGCTTGTACTGAACGACTCAGCGTCTATGGCTGAAATGAAGGTACTTCTTGATGGCGCTGAAGTCAATACAGAAATGTATCTGCGCTCGATTTCTGAGCGTCTTGATTCAGGTCATCTTTCTGAAACTGAAATATTAGCTAGCCTACAAGCCCTAGCGAAGGATTTGCGAAGTTGGCTTGATGATAATTAATTTTTGAAAATTTTTTGTGGTGAATTATTTGTTTTAAGAATAAAATAATATGATAGAAAATGCTGGGTTTGGTGAAGGACCAAAAATTGTAGAAAATAAATATGGAGAAGGATACGTTAGTGATTCTGAGAAAATACTTGAAGCTCTGGGTCTAAGTGAGGTTGAAATAAGGGCCATTACAAAAAAAGTTTTGGGTGAATTTGGAACAATGTTTCCCGGAACAGGAATGATAGATGGGTCTACAGTAGATGCAAAAATAACCGAAAGTCACAGAGATGAATCTGGGGATTTGATTATTAGTGTGAGTGTGGGAACTATCGCCTTTCCAGATACTTCTACGTGGACTTTGAAGATAAGACCGGAAGAAGGGGAGTGGAATATAATTGAAAAGAATAAACAATAATATTTATTATTAATTTTATGTTTTAATCTATGCCAGAAGGAATTAAAGGTAGTAGTTTTGTGTCAGGGGAGAGTCAAAATAGGAGAGCAGAAGTAATAGAGACTTATGAACCCTCTTTTGGTCCATCGGATAGCAATCCAGCTGAAAAACCTGATGGAGAAATCCCAGTTTCTGAAAGCCAGAATATCGACAATGAACCAGACTTCAAGATTAATATTCCTGAAGTGAAAAAAGGTGACTTGTCCACGGGAGAAGAAGGCATGTTGTCTCGTGAAATCATGTTGAAGAAAGCAGAGGCATGCCGGTTATTTCGGAATGCTGCCCATTCCCTATTGTCTGGTATTGGGGAGATTGATCCTTTTGTTGAAGATATAAAGTTACAAAAAATCCAACAAGGTTTCGAGCGGCGACTCGATTCGACCATGGAAAAATTGCGCACTGCTGTAGAAGTAAGCGCAACAGGACCTCTGTCGTTGGTTCTCGGAAAACTCTTCCGAGATTATTGGAATGAGCAGGGGATGGTGGCTACGCTAATGGCGAAGCTGAACAAGCAAAGAATGGGTGAGTTAGAGCATGCTTTTATTTTGAAAACACTTTCTCAAAAAATTGAGGAGGCAACAGTATTCCTCGAGCAAGCGGAAACAGCCGAACAAGCGCGCTTCCAAAATGATAATATCAAGCAGTACTTGAGAGTCATTGTCGAATGGGACAATGAGTACCAAAGACTTTACAAACCAGTATTTGGTGAAGGAGCGAGTGAAATCTACGAGAATATAGGAC
>JBGTAD010000192.1:0-1708 GCA_041750055.1 Candidatus Absconditabacterales bacterium
ACGCCAGCATGATTTTAATTTCTACCGTCATGGCTGTACTGTTTATGGGTGGTTGGTTATCACCGTTTGAAGGTATTCCAGTATTAAACAACATATTTTTTGTAGTACCCGGCTTTGTCTGGTTGCTAATGAAAATATCATTTTTCTTATTAGTGTACCTATGGGTGCGCGCCACTTTCCCGCGCTATCGATATGATCAGTTGATGCGTTTAGGCTGGAAAGTGTTAATTCCGGTAACGATAGTTTGGTTAGTAGTCACTGCAATTATGGTGCTCACCCATACTAAACCCTGGTTCTAATTAATCGAGAAGACCGAGTAAGGCATGAAAAAAGTATATCGCTATATCAAGCATTATGTGCGCAGTTTTTTGCTGCTTGAATTATTAGCCGGCATGAAGTTAACCGGAAAATATTTCTTTAAACGGAAAATAACAGTGCAATTTCCAGAGGAAAATACACCGATTTCTCCTCGGTTTAGAGGGCTTCTGGCACTGCGTCGCTATCCTAACGGTGAAGAGCGATGTATCGCTTGCAAACTTTGTGAAGCAGTGTGTCCAGCGCTGGCTATTACCATTGAATCAGAACAGCGTGAAGATGGATCACGTCGCACCACGCGATATGACATTGATATGTTCAAATGCATTAACTGTGGGCTGTGTGAAGAATCATGTCCGGTAGATTCTATTGTCGTAACACCCATTCACCATTACCACATCAGTGAGCGTGGTCAAAACATTATGACGAAAGAAAAATTGCTTGCCATTGGTGACTTGATGGAAGATAAACTGGCAGCTGATCGTGCTGCAGACGAAAAATATCGCTAATGGGGTTTTAAAAATGCATGAATTACTGCCACAAATTGTATTTTACATATTTGCAACTATTGCTGTTTTATCGGCTCTAATGGTAATCACCCAAAATAATCCAGTGCGTTGCGTATTATTTTTAGTGTTAACTTTCTTTGCCGCTTCCGTTTTATGGATACTCGCAGAAGCAGAGTTTCTGGCGCTGATTTTAGTATTGGTTTATGTTGGTGCAGTAATGACCTTATTTTTATTTGTGGTCATGATGTTAAATATTGATACTGAATCAATGAAACGCCATTTTGCGCGTTACTTACCCTTTGGTTTAATTTTGGTTGCATTATTAACGGGCCTGATGTTGGTTGCAATGCCACATGACTTATTTAAAAATAGTGTCGAGCAACAACTAACAACCAGTGCAGATTTGCAAGTTACCTTACCCACGATACCCCCAGCAAAAATATCGAATACCGAACAGCTGGGTATGGTGTTGTATACCGATTATGTTTATGCACTGGAAATTGCAGCCATATTATTATTAGTGGCGATTATTTCGGCAATTACGTTGGCGCATCGCGCAGCTATTCGCTCACGACGCCAGGATATTACCCAGCAAATTATGACGCGTCGTGAAGATCGTGTGACTTTAGTTCAACTGAAATCTGAGAAATAAGGTAGTAGGCCATGATACCCGTAGAGCACTATTTAATATTAGGCGCCATCCTGTTTGGCCTTAGTCTGGTGGGCATTATGCTCAACAGGAAAAACGTAATTTTATTACTGGTTTGTGTAGAGCTTATGCTACTGGCCGTTAATACCAATTTTGTGGCATTTTCACATTATTACAGTGAAGTAGCGGGTGCTGTATTTGTGTTTTTTATTCTTACTGTGGCTGCAGCAGAAGC
>JBGTAD010000193.1:0-1741 GCA_041750055.1 Candidatus Absconditabacterales bacterium
ACCATCGCTGTTTCTGTTGGATCTCCAATCAATGTTCCGTCATTCGCGACCTGTGTATCATTGCTATACGTCATGACTCGAATAACTGGAGTTCGTATATCGATATCTTCTTTAGCGCCCTTTACTTCTCCATTAAAATAAACTTTTTCAATGGTCATTGTATTCATCGTTAAGGTCCCTGTCTTGTCAGTGCAAATTATATCAGTGCTGCCTAACGTTTCAACAGCTGGTAAATTTCTGATCAATGCTTTACGTTTTGCCATTTTTTGTGTTCCTAAAGCTAAAATAATAGTCACGATTGCCGGCAATCCTTCCGGTATAGCTGCAACTGCTAAAGAAATCGATGTCAACAGCATATCTAACCATTCACGACCATTGTACATCCCTACACCAAACATCACTACAGCAATAATCAAAATTGCGACCGTTAAGTATTTTCCTAAGCGGTTTAAATTTTCTTGCAAAGGAGTCATTGTTTCTTCAGAAGTTGTCAGCATAACTGCAATCTTACCTACTTCTGTATTCATACCGGTTCCAACAACGACTCCTTCTCCACGTCCATAAGTCACATTACTGTTCATGAAAGCCATGTTTAATCGATCACCAATGCCTACTTTTTCATCTCCGATCACAGTAACGTCTTTTCCTACCGCTTCTGATTCTCCCGTTAATGCAGACTCTTCTATTTTAAGTGACGCAATTTCAAGCAACCGTAAATCGGCCGCCACCACATCTCCAGCTTCTAATAACAAAATATCTCCAGGGACTAATTGGTCACTTTTCAAAGAAACAATATTGCCATCTCGCTTAACTCTTGCTTCTGGGGACGACATTTTCTTTAAAGCTTCAATGGCCTCTTCCGCTTTTGCTTCTTGATAAACGCCTAATACCGCATTTAATACAACAACGACTAAGATAATAATGGCATCTGTGATATTTCCAAAAATAGCGGAAATGAGTACTGCAGCTAATAAGACTAGAATCATAAAATCTTTGAACTGCTCTAGAAATTTGACGATTATACTCTTAGTTTCCCCTTGATCTAGTTCATTTGGGCCATACTCTGTGATGCGCTTTACTGCTTCACTCGATGTGAGTCCATTTTGACTTGTTTCCATTTTTTTTAAAACAGTTTCTCCATCTTGGGTAAAAAAAACTTCTTTAAGTTGCTGCTTTCTTTCCATCTCTCATCCATCCTTTCCGATCCAATCAAAATTATCATTAGAGACAAAAAATTGCTTTCCATTTATCAATCTGATTATAACTTTCACTGTTTTTTAAAGCAAAGTATACGTGTTTTAACGTTTTTTTAAATAGAGTAGGAATACTAGTAGCTGTTTAACACATAGTATTACTGCAATGCCATAAAAGCTCTTCTGGTGAATTGATGGTTCTACTTGTGTAGAGAACCAAGAGATGTTCCGCATCATTTACACAGCTACAAGCAGTACCTATGTTTCTTCAAAAATTCCATAATATTATAAAAATCTTCATACTCTGGCATTCATCTCTTATGTTATACTAATCAAAAAGAAGCAGAAAGGTGGAAACTAAGATGTTTTTCTTTGACCCAACCTATATTTTAATTATTATCGGTGTTGTATTGTCTGGAATTGCGAGCTCCTTCGTTAAAAGTACGTATAAAAAATATAGCAGCATTAATAATTCAAAAGGCTATACTGCAACTGAAGTTTCGCGTCTGATTTTAGATAATGCGGGATTACAGCATGTCAAAATTGAG
>JBGTAD010000194.1:0-2363 GCA_041750055.1 Candidatus Absconditabacterales bacterium
TATCTCCACTCTGAACAACGAAGCTGAGGTAATTGAGACTAATTATTCCGAAGTACCACTAAAGAAAATAATTAACACGGGGTTGTTTGATTTTAATAAAGCCGCTCTGTCTCCAACATGGCTTAAAGAACTGAGAGGTGAACACGTACCTGAAACACTTGAATACGGGATTGATAGTTTCGTCTATAAAGCTGACCGACCGTTCCACCCTGACCGATTCATGAATTGGACTGAAACAATTCCCGAGGAAGTAGTTCGTGCTAAAGGTTTGTTCTGGCTGGCGACTCGGTTTGAAGAAGCGGGTGATTTTGCCCTAGCTGGAACACAACTCCACCTTCGAGCCGCTGGCTGGTGGTGGGGCATTGTTGATGAGAAAGAATGGCCGGAGACAATCAAGAAGCAAGCGCAAGCCAGTAATTGGGAATCTCCCTATTTTGACCACCGCCAAGAGTTAGTTTTTATCGGTATCAAGATGGATAAAGAACAAATCATCAAAAGCTTAAACGAGTGTCTCCTTACTGACGACGAGTGGAAGCTTGGTGCCGTCGGTTGGCGGACTCTTAATGACCCGTTTGGGGAATGGTAATAATATGATTCTAGGATTTCTTGGAAAAGGTGGTAGTGGTAAGTCTTCGGTGGCGACACAGATGACGTTATTTTTGCATGGGCAAGGCAATACGGTCTTAGCCGTTGATGCCGACCATAATATGGATCTTTCATACAATCTCTCTAACGGGCAATTACCGAAGATGAAATACCTAAGCGAAAGCCTGAAAGATATGCAGAACTTCATCGATTTGCCTGATGCCAGTAAATATTCAGAAGCTTTCTTAAATGACTTAGAAGCACGATTTTTACTTTCACCTTTAGATACAGTGACTTCTACTTATTCAATCAAAGTCACAGAAAACTTGCACCTTATGGCCGCTGGTCCACAAACCGATACTGTTTTATATGGCAAAGCCTGTAGCCACAGTCTCACCACAGCATTAAAGGTATATCTACCACTTTTAGCTCTTAAGGAAAATGAGACAGTGGTCGTTGATGAAAAAGCTGGAGCTGACGGTGTCACTACAGGAATTGTTACAGGCATTGATGTCGGAGTGATTGTCTGCGAACCTGCACTGCATAGTATAAAGACAGCTAAGAAAATTGCTGAGCTGTTGGACTACTACGGAACACCGTATGTTTTGTTTGGAAATAAAGTAAGCGACAGTGAAGACAAAGATTTTATTGAAAAAGAATTAGGAGTCATTCCAACTACCTATCTAATGCAAAGTAGTAGTGTCAAAAGAAATCCATCTGAGTTGGTATCTGAATGGCAAGATGAACTTTCAGAAATAGTTAAAGTCGCTCTTGGTTTGAATAAAAATGATCGATTAGAACGAACAAAGACAAAGTTTGCCCGCAACCACGAGTTTGCTGGTCACTAATCGTTTTCACCCCTTTGTATCTTTTGGATATAAAGGGGTGGCAATGATGCCACTAGTTTCGTTCTTTCAACCCAGAAGCGAGGTACTTCTATGTGCTACAAATGCGACAATCCCGAGATGGCTGGCTTGCACGCTGGTCACTTGCCCCTCTTGCAGGGAGCTGTGCCCAAACAGTCGGCTCTCACAGCTGACTTATTCCAGGCTCTGACGGCCACCCTCAACCCGCATCTGCCGATTCTGCCCGCACTGCTGGCGATGGCAGAAGCGGTCGAGCGTGAAGACTTCGGCGTTCTCGAGGAGTATGGTCTGGTTCGCTTGCCTTTGTCCATCATCGGCACCGACAAGGTGCGGTATCGGACGGAAATGGTCGAGCATCTGCACGAGACAATTCTCTCGGCCCGTATGTCCGAAATCACCATCGAAGCGGTCCGCAAGGCTTTGCGTCCGCATGGCCTCTGCATCCTCTTCCTCTGCTCGTGCGGGGTGGTGATGGGCAAATGTCCCGATGTTCGTGCGTACTACGGTAGCTATGCCCATGTCCGCATGGACCGTCTGCGGTCGGCCATTGATGCAGCGGGCAACCCGGTCCGTGAGATCGAGTCGTTCACCGACATCATGGTGCCGACGATGGATCTTCATCAGAACGGTGCGGAAGAGCGACTGTTCGTTCGCATCAGCGAACTGACGAAGATCGCATCGCAGGCGGGTCACACCGATTACGACTGGATCGAACGTGAACTGCGGGCGTTCACCGACAACGCCCATCCGCTTTTGGCTGTCGCCTGAGGCAACTGGACCGGCATCGCTTCGTGCGGTGTCGGTCCATTTTTTATACGTTATACTAGGTATTATGACGAAAAGGCACAGTATAAAAAGAGATCAAATAATGTCCGTCTTAAAAGAAGCTAAGACGGCTCTTTCGGCTGGGTC
>JBGTAD010000195.1:0-1992 GCA_041750055.1 Candidatus Absconditabacterales bacterium
ACCCCCCGCCGAGTTCTCGCCATTGATGATTGTGAAGAGAGGCTGGTACTGATTCTTCAGCTTAGGAAGAAAAGTTCGTACCGCCTCGCGGCCAGGCTTGCCGACAACGTCGCCTAAAAATAGAATCTTGTACAGGCTCAAGGACTCAGCTCCGAAGCTCTAAATTCTCTTATAACAGTCACCTTCACCCCGCCAGAGTACTCAAGCCGCCCTCCGATCTCTTTAGCCACCCGCCGAGCCAGGGGGCGAATTTCCTCATCCGAAACCATCCGCGGCGAAACAATGATCCTCACTTCCCTTCCTGCCTGCACTACAAAGGCTCTCTCTACCCCTTCAAAACTCATGGCTAGGTTCTCCAAATCTTCCATTCTCTGCCAGTGCTTTTCATCGGCAAACTCCCTTGCGCCGGGTCTTGCGGCAGAAAGGGCGTCGGCCAGAATCACAATCCCCGCTGTGATCGATTCGGCCGGGATCTCACCGTGGTGAGCGCCGACCGCGTTCAAAAGTCTCGGAGCCTCTCCCTGCTTCTTCAAAAAGTCTCGCCCGGCAATGGCGTGTCCGCCTGGCCACTCTGGCCCGAGCGCCTTGCCAATATCGTGCAGCAAAGAAGCTCTCGCCGCCAGTTCGACATCTGGGTCGCCAAGTTCCGCGCAGAGCAGCCTCGCGAGCCGGCTCGCTTCTAGGCTGTGGATCCATACGTTTTGGCCCATAGAATGCCGTAGTCTCAAAGCCCCCAAAACATGAGCCGTCGCTCCGGTAAAACCATGTATCCCCGCGGCCTCAGCTTCTTTCACCGATTCTTCAGCCAAAAGCTGGGGCAGCTCTTCTAGAGTGTGTGCGTGGACCTCCTCAATCCTTCCTGGATGAATCCTTCCATCAAGGACAAGGTTGATCAAGGTGATTCTTGCCGCTTCTCGCCTTTCTGGGTCAACGCTGGAAAGGCTCACATGGCCAGGAGTCTCGTCTATGATCAGGTCGGTCTGGGTGACAAGCTCAAAGGCGCGAATATTTCGCCCCTCACGTCCAATTAGTCGAGGCTTGAAATCTTCGCTTGGCAGTTCGACTCTGACAGAGAAACCTCGAGAAGATGGCCCTGCCATCCTTCCCATTACAGTCGTCAGAATCTCCGCAGATTTGGTCTGGGCCTTCTTCTCTGTCTCTTCAAGAATCCTTGTGACTTCTTTGCTGGCAGACCTCTTGGCCTCAGAAACCACCTTTTCCTTTGCAATAGCCTGAGTCAATCCAGCGACTTCTTCCAGCTTTGCCCCGGCTGCGTTTTCCTTCACAACCAGCTGGGCCTCTCGCTCTTCAAGGTCGGCAATGCGCTTTGGCCAGTTCGACTGCAGTCCTTTTAACTGAGTCCATAGCGAGGAGGCAAAGGCACAGACCCCAATCAGCGCAATTGTTACAACTATCAGCGCAGGAATGAGGGGGTCCATGAGGGTTTAGATAAAAGCGGTCGAACGGCTGCTAATAAGATTCCCAATCAGGAAATCGTGATTCAAGGACCGACCGAATCACTTCTTCGTCAAATCCTCGCGAGGCCAGCAGCCTTGCCGCCTGAGATGGAGAAGCCCCCTCTTTCAAACGGCTGGCAAGAAGCCTCTGTGCCTTAGCCAGTTCATCCTCCTCGCCAATTTCTGACAAGACTTCCGAAACCACTTCCTCGGCCAAACCTCTCTGCTTTAGCTTGTCTTCTATTTTGGCTTTGCCGTGAAGTTTAAGGTCGCCAATTTCCTTGGTCCGCTCTGCGACTCGTTCATCGCTCTGCCACTGCTTCTCCTTAACGTAGTCCAAGGCAGAACTGATCTGCGACTCAGGAAGCTTTTTGGCTTCGAGTCTCGTTCGCAGTTCTGCCTCGGTCAAATCCCCCGCCCTCAGCCATTGAAGGCAGAGCTTCAGCGCCTCATTCGAGGGCGGCTGGAGCATTGGCTGGCGGAGTCACAATGGCTCCCTTGATTCCAAGAGCGGCTCTGAGGGTGACCTCCAACT
>JBGTAD010000196.1:0-1977 GCA_041750055.1 Candidatus Absconditabacterales bacterium
CGGGATGGCAGTCCGCTGGCCAGTTACGCGATCTACGATGTGACACGCAAGACCCTCCTTCACCGCCGCGTGGCGTATGACCTCGAAACAGCCATTCAGAGGTTTCGTGACGCGAACATGCCGGAGGAAAACTTTTTACGGCTGGCGAGCGGTCATTGATTATTTCACAGCTTCCAAGGGAACCAGTCTCTCGAATCCCGAATAGAAATTCGCGCGGTCCGCGCGAAGGAATCCGACAAGGCAAATCCCAGCCAAACCGGCGCAATGAACGGCAAGGCTGGTTGGTGCGCCCATGGCTGCCAGAAAGGGGATTCCCACCCTGGCGGCTTTCTGAACGATTTCAAAAGCAATGCGGCCACTGACCAGCAACCCCACATGGGAGAGGGGAGGGGCTTCCTCGCGGACGCTGTGGCCCACAAGTTTGTCCACGGCATTATGACGGCCCACATCCTCACGGGTGAGAAGGATGCGGCCATGGGTATCAAACCATGCGGCCGCATGCAGGCCTCCGGTTTCCTGGAAGACTTTTTGTTTTTCCTCCAAGGCTGCGGGAAGCCCATGCAGAGCGGTTGCTGTGATGGTGAAGGCTGATGGAGGGATCCTGGGCAGGGCGAGGCGTTCGTCAATTTCCCGCAGCCCACAAATTCCGCAAGCCGAGGTGGTGATGATATTTCTTTCGAAATTGGCCGGGTCAAACGGGCGGGTGAGCTCGATATTCAGGTGGTTGCTGGACTTGCGGGAAAAGCTGACAATATCCTTCCCGCTTTGGATCACACCCTCGGCAAAAAGCAGGCCGGCGACGAGGTCCTCATCATTTCCCGGTGTGCGCATGGTGAGGCTGAAGGGCTGGTCATTGACGTGGATATCGAGAGGTTGCTCGACGGCCACACTGTCAGCTCTCTCATTCAAGCCGCTGGCATCCAAACGAAGAATGCGGGTTTTCATTCCACCTTCTCAATCCGCACGTGGGCATTATAATCCGGCACGCCGCCCATGGCATCCACGACCCCTTTGCGGATCAGCCCGTTTCCTTCGGGCCAATGGATTTGCAGGTTTCCCGGGGCGATGGGGGAGGGATGAACACGCCCCTCGTAACGGCCAACATCGTTGATCAAGGCAATGCGGTCACCGCTGACGAGGTGAAGGGCGGCCGCATCCTCGCTGCTGATCAGGACCGCATCGCGGGGGGCATTGTTTAATGGGTCAACTTCTGCATAGATCAGAGTATTGAATTGTTTGCCCCGGCGGGTGCTCACATGAAAAACCCCGGCTTCGCGACGAAGCTCCGGCAAGGGCACGCTGCGAAAATGCCCGCGACCGTCGGGCGTTGGAAATTGTCCGTTTGCGCAGAGGTGGGGGCCTCCATATTGGAAGGCATCACAGGTTTTGTGGAGATGTTGGATCCCGTTATAAAAAGGAACCACCCGGGCGATTTCCTCCCGCAGGGATTGCCCGGATTCGCAGCCAAACAGAGCGGATTTTTCCGGATAAACGGCAAGAGCCAGTTCGCGCAAAATTTTCCATTCGGCCCTGGCCTCGCCGATCTGACGTGGAATTTCGGGACTGAACATCACCCGCCGCTCGGTGCTGGTTTCTGTGCCGCCGTCATCTTGTTCGTAACGTGTCTTGGCAGGCAGCAGGAACACGGCCTCTCCAGCCGGGATGAACATTTGGTCCGTGAGGATGATGTCCTGATGCACGCGCACGGCCACGTTTTCCATGGCGGCCCGGACGTAGTCAGGCTCCGGCAGGGTCCTTAAAAAATTTCCACCAAGGCAGTAAAAAACATCCAACTTTCCACGGTCACAGGCCTCGACCATCTCGGTGGCGGCCAGCCCCTGCCAGTCCGGAACCGGGAACCCATACTCTTCGGACAGGGACTCTGCGTTTGCCGGGGTGATGGGTTTGTAGCCTGGAAAGGCCGTCGCGTAGGCTCCCATTTCCGCGCCACCCTGTACCGAGGAATGACCGCGGATC
>JBGTAD010000197.1:0-2118 GCA_041750055.1 Candidatus Absconditabacterales bacterium
TCAAGTTAGTGATATAAGTGATTTATCTATCAAACTATATGGATCACCTTCAGTTAATAATCCGCAGCAAATTAAGTCAATAAGCCAACTTTAGTTCTTTGTAGAGTAAGACTTGCAAGAGCCCAAATAAGTGGGACAAGCATCAAGTTCCGTAGATTCAGAATAATTACTAGATTCAAACTTTTATCAATCAGATCTCCATAGAACAAAGGATATATCGGCAGTGTCAAAAGGCTAATAATAAAGATCAAACCAATTACAATTCGAATCTGCACTTTTTGACTATCTCTTATCTGGATCAAACCAAGAAGTGGCACCAGGCTAAACAGCCAAATAATATATTGCGCTGAGAACGTTTTATTAAGAAAAATAAAGACTGAGATTAACAGCAGCGAAGAGTATACAATCTTCTCAACCCAAAACTCTTGATCGAATACCTTACTTCTAATCTGCTGCCAGAATCTAATTACGAAGGCAAGTATAATTACAAAAATAACTATCAAAGTAAAAACAGTTGTTTGTTTAGCCAAGTCTTTGGCATAGTCGTTGTAGATTTCAAAAGAGCCATTTTGGAGTTGGGTTTCGGGACTTTGATCAGATGAAATAAATCCTAACTTTTCACCAGCTAAGATTCCACCAGCCCAGCTACTTTCTAACTGAATATCTCGACTTGCAGTCTGCTGACTCAGAGCTCCCAAGAATTTTTCTGAGCCATAAAGTGCGAAGTAGCCATTTGCTACAACCAAAATCACGATAGAAATAAAAAGTGGCACGATAACCCAGAACTGCTTTCGCTTGAACAATATGAGAATGATTATTGGTGCGAATATGATCGGATAAACTTTGAACGAGATAGCAATTAAAATCAGAATTAATCCCAAAGTTAATGCGGTTCGAGGCTTAAAAGTGCTTTGAATAGAGTATACAAAAAGTCCAAGTCCCAGACACGCCAGAATTCCACTAAAAATATCGTAGCGAGTGTAGACCAGTGATACATTGATTACGATAAGTAATAATTCTACCAAAATAGCTTTGTTCATGGACAATT
The DNA here is from genome assembly GCA_041750055.1 of Candidatus Absconditabacterales bacterium. Classification (GTDB taxonomy): domain Bacteria; phylum Patescibacteriota; class Gracilibacteria; order Absconditabacterales; family Absconditicoccaceae; genus JBGTAD01. The sequence goes on from JBGTAD010000197.1 coordinate 1,049, forward strand.
TATTTTTGGCGATGAAGTACAAAGAGATAATGAAACATAAAATCCAAAAGCCAACCCAGCAAGCATAAAAAAACAAAAATTGCAGATTACTCAGGCCACCGCCCAATAATCCAGGCCAGCCAATCAAATATGCTATTAACGGCGGATACTCGATATAAAAGTCAATGTAAGGAAGCTTGCCGTTAGCGATAAAACCATAAAAAATATAATACAAATTGCCTTCCCAGCCCCAGTTAATATAGCTACTCTGAGAATAACTTATCCAACCAACAGACAAACTGGTTATCATAGAGAAGAAACTCAAAATCAAGATTGCAATATGAGACTGCAGCCAACTTCCGATTCTATTCATAAATTTATTTTTTTGGTCCTTGCAGATCCGGCTTTTGTCAATTCTAACTTTGCCAAAGTAAGTTGAATAATTCCTTCTGAGTTGCAATTACGCCCTGGTTCTGAATCACTATTGCGTGCGGCAAAGGCCCGAGATTATGGATTAACAAATTCTGATTAGTAATGACAAAGTTAGTTGTGAATTGAACGTTTTTGGGTAAGATTTTGACTTGTATTTTGTAAGTATTCTGCTTTGATTGGAACTCTTCTGCCTTAGGCGAATTAGACCAGATGATTTTGATATTCAGATTAAGTCGAGCTCGCCGCTGAACAAATTCCTCGAAGAATTCTGGGTCGCAGTTGTACCATCGATCCTGATCGCCAATAACTAGATAATCTTCCCCTGATTGAGTCTCCTGAAGTACATAATTATAAGCCTGCTTCACCTGATCTAGACCTTGAAAGTATTTGATTAGGCTTTCATTCTCACTTTGATTATAAAGACTGTGAAGTTCTGGTAAATACGACATAAGAGCAGTCCGCCTTTGCTCTAGTAGAATTTGGAGTTTGTCTGGAGACTCGGCAAGGTACATTTTTTTCCAGCCGTATTCGACTACGCTAACCAAGTTTTTTTGGATCAGAGATGTAATAACTGAATATATTGTGGTGCGCTTAATGTCCGTTGCTAGAGCAATCTTGAGAATCGTAGTTGACCCAAGCCCTAGCATAGCAATATAAGT
>JBGTAD010000198.1:0-1634 GCA_041750055.1 Candidatus Absconditabacterales bacterium
GATGCCGCAAGGCATCCGTGGGTTCGAATCCCACCGCCTCCGCTATACGCTTGTATATCATGTCGCGATGAGTCGTAGGGAGAAGCGATAACGGCTTCCCCCTCTTTACCTTCCGCCTCCGACTTCCTTTCCCTGCGATCCCCCGCCGCCGGTTGCTGCGCCAGATTTTGCGCAAAGAGTGCGCCGCTTTCCGCGCCGCCCGATCGAAGTGGTCGTCCGTCGTCTGGGCGTAGTGCCGCAAACACACCCGCGCGTCGTGCCCTAACCACGACGCGCGGGTGACCCCAGTCGCGAACCTCCAAACCCCTTGGTTCGCCTACGTCCCCGCTCGCTGAACGTCTACGCTACTGGGATGGTCGGGGTGGCCGGTGGAACACGGGTCGTCGCCTTTCGGTACCGCCCCACGGCCCGGTGAATCACGATAATCACGACCGCGCCGCCGATCGCGGCGGCGAGGGTCACGCCGGCCCCGATGAGGTTGTTCAGGAACCCAGGATTAAAGACGAGCATCACCCCGAGTGCGAGCATCATCAGCCCGGACACCAGCTTCAGCACCCGCCCCTGGTATTCCGTCAGTTTGTGCGACGACAGGGTAAATGAAAACCCGATCACGATCAGGAACAGCGGCGTCACGTAGACCAGGTTGTACAGTGCCAGGTACCCGTAATACGCCGACGGGGACAACTCGCGCATCGTCAGCACGCGGGTGTAGACGAGCGGGAACCCCGAAGTGCAGAGCAACTCGTACAGGTTGGCGGCGAAGGCCAGGGCTGCCGTCCCCGCGACGACAGGAAAGAACCCGGTTCGACCTATCAGGGTCGTCATCCGCCTGACCAGTCGCGACCGCGCAGAGTCAGAAAGCGACAGCGACACGCCCTGCTTGAACCAGAAGTAGTCCTTGATGTTGATCGCGGCCGCGACGACCGCGATGGCCCCCGCCGCCAGGGTGATCGTCCGCAGGTGCCCGACCACGAAAAACAGGTTCATCCACGCGGCCATGAACAGGAAGTAGACCAGGCCCGAGATGAACACGAACACGCTCCCGACGAGCAACATCTTTCGCCGGCTCCCGGCGTGCAGCATCAGACTGAGCAGGATCATCAGCACGAAGAACGCGCACGGGTTGAACGAGTCCAGCCCACCGAGAACCACCGTCAGGGCCGGGAGCGACACCTGGTCTGCCTTCACCGTGCCCCACCAAGGTACATCGACCGTTTCTTCCTCGGGCGGCGGCGCCGCCGGGATCTCCAGGTCGAACTCCGGTTCCGCGCCGGGGGCGGCCTCCTGCGGGAGAAAGAACAATATGGGGGTCGTGCCCAGCTTCGGGACTGGGCGCTGATCAACTTGTTTTTGGAGGGCGTCGCGGTAACGGACGAGAGACCGCTCCAACCGCAGGCCGGTGGTCTCGTCGCTCACGTAGCCGATCTCGAGTTGCTTGCAGTAGAAGAACGCGGGCACCGGACCGGCCGGCTTTCCGACGTGCGCGGCCATCGCTCGGTACAACTCCATGTTCGCCGAGTTGCCCGAGACCTCGTAACTCAAAATTTTGAGCCAGTCGTGCTTCTTCCCCAACTCGGCAAGGAAGGTGTGCGCTTTGGCGCAATGCGGGCAACTCGCGGACCAGAACACATGGA
>JBGTAD010000199.1:0-2035 GCA_041750055.1 Candidatus Absconditabacterales bacterium
GCCACGGCATCGGGACGGGATTGGATTTTTCCGGCCTCACGGACATCCGGCTGAAGTATGAGAAATTCACCCGCCTGATCGTCCCGGAGCGCCAGCCCTACGCGGGCGAGCTGGTCTTCACGGCCTTTTCCGGAAGCCATCAGGACGCGATCAAGAAAGGTCTCGACCGCCGCGAAAAGGAAAGCGCCGGGAACCCGGATCTGCCGTGGGGCGTGCCTTACCTGACCATCGATCCGCAGGACATCGGGCGCTCCTACGAGGCGATCATCCGCATCAACTCGCAGTCCGGAAAGGGCGGCGTGGCCTACGTGCTGGACCGCGAGCACGGCTTCGATTTGCCGAAGTCGATGCATCCCATCGTCGGGAAATACATCTACGACCTCGCCGACAAGCTGGGCCGCGAGCTGGGCGTGGATGAGATCCGCGAGGCGTTTTTCGATCACTTCGTGAACGTGGAATCGCCGCTGCGGCTCACGGTTTACGAGCTGATCCACCAACCCGGCGGCGGCCAGGTGCACTGCAAGGCCACGGTCTCGGTGGACGGGAAAGCGCTCGAGATCGAGGGCGACGGCAACGGCCCGATCAACTCCTTCGTCCACGCTCTGGAGAAGGCGGGCTTCAAGGATTTCAAGGTGACCGACTACCGCTCCCACGCCGTGCGCGGCGGATCGGACGCGAGCGCCGTGGCCTACGTCCAGCTCCAGCACGACGACGGACGCCTGCTCTGGGGCACCGGCGTCGATCCGTCCATCGAGATGGCGGGTCTGAAGGCGCTGGTGACGGGGTGGAATCTGCTCAGGGCGTGACCTGGTGCCGGGTGAAACGGAGTGTTGCCGGGAGCCATGGCGGATGATAGTTTGCGGCTGTGAGAATGGTTTTGGAGGTTCCTGATGAGCTGGCCGACGTGCTTCACGAGCTGGAGCCGAGGGATGATCGCGCCCTGTTGGTGGAGACGGTCTGCGGCCTTTATTCACGCAGGCGCATTAGTGCCGGGAAAGCGGCCCGTTTGCTGGGTATGACCCGTCTGGAGTTCCAGCAGGAGCTGGCCATTCGCGAAATCCCGATCAACTACACGCTCGAAGACCTCAAGCATGACATCGAGTATGCTCGTAGTCAGTGATACCTCGCCGGTATCGGCGCTGGTTGTGATGGGCTGGTTGGATTGGCTGCGCCAGCGCTGGAGCGAGGTGCATGTGCCGGTTTCGGTTTGGGGGGAGTTATGTGCGCGGAGCACTCCCGCCGCCTTGTCGGTTTTGGATGAAGCACGTCGTCAAGGCTGGCTTCGGGTCACGCAGGTTGAAAATCTGGAAGCCGTGGCCGCATTGGTAGCCGGTGATCTCGATCCGGGTGAGAGCGAGGCGATCATATTGGCCAAGGAACTCCACGCCGATCTCCTGCTGATCGACGAGTCGGATGGCCGCAAGGCCGCAGGTGCTCAGGGTTTGAAATACACCGGTACGGTGGGAATCGTCCTCTGGGCAAAACGAGAGGGTTTGATTTCCTCGGTGCGGGATGCCCTCGATCAACTGCGCAAGCAGGCGCGCTTTTTCCTCGCAAAAGACCTGATCGAATATGCCGCGAGAGAGGCAGGTGAAGCCAACCTCCTGGATGAGATTGACACACTTTCCGATAACACGGATGCCGACGCGGAATAGACGGCAGAAGAATGAACGGCGTCAGGGCACGATGATCACCTGCCCGGCTTCGAGGCAGGCGGTGATCTCCGTGTTCTCCGCGTCGCTGCGGCCGCGGGTGACCGGGCGTTTCTCGGTTTTCCCGTCGGCGAGCTTGACCTCCACCGTCCAGCCTTTCGGGCCGTAGGCGAGGGCTTTGGTGGGGACGGTGATCGCCGTGTCGTTGTGGTGGGAAACGACGCGGATCTGGAGCGATTGGCCGGGGGCGGGGACGGTTTTTTCCGGCCAGGTGGCGGTGAAGGTGGCGGCATGCGTGAGATCGGTGGCGGGGATGGCGGCGATGGATTTCAGGGAAACCGGGATCGCGATGTCCTCGCGGCCTGGAACGACGGCGATGCCCT
>JBGTAD010000200.1:0-2549 GCA_041750055.1 Candidatus Absconditabacterales bacterium
AAAATCAACCTACAACCCAAACGATCCCATTGAGACCTCCGCGAACTAACTAAAAATCAGCTCCGATTGGCTCCGCTTTGCGAGCCACCTCTCACTTTACGTGGCAGATCGCAATTCGGCAAACGGAACCCGAGTCAACGGAACCCCCTGCAAGCCTCCGTTTGAAGATTTTGTGGTTCGGGAAGGTGATACGATTACCCTAGGGGAGTTTAAGCTGGTGGCCAGAAAAGTGTAGAGCTGGCTTTAATCTTTTAACCTCGTTCTCTTTAAGACTGTGAATTCCGCCTTGCCGCAGGGAACGCACCTTTGTAACGGAACTAATAAATATCGTGTTCGGAGGATTCTGGGCTCACCAGGCGCGGCAGGCATCACCTACCTTGCGAGCGATGCTCGCAAGGAACTCTTTGCGGTAAAGGAACTGTTTCCTGAAGGCCGTGTTTATCGCGATGTGATCTCGCAACATGTCTATGCACCCACCGAGGCGTTGAGAGCCCAGTTTTTAGACGATTTACTATCGTTCGAGCGGGAGGCGCAGTGCTTGGCGCAGCTTGGGGCGATGAAACGTCCGAACCCTAGCATCGTCAAGGTGGTTAGCTTCTTTCGCGCGAACGGAACTGCCTACATGGTCATGAAATACGAGCACGGACGCTCGCTTGAGGACCACTTTAAAGATCAGATCGTTCCTCTTTCCGAGAGGGAGTTGCTTGGCATTTTAAATCCACTCCTGAGCGCCTTGGATTGCATCCACAAAGCAGAACTCCTCCACAGGGACATCACCCCGTCCAATATCTACATCACCAGCGATGGCTGGCCGATTCTTTTGGATTTCGGGGCGGTCCGAGAGCTTGTGATGTCGAAAACCCATTCACTATCTGTCATCCACACACTAGGCTACGCCCCGCACGAGCAGTACGCCCAAAGAGGTAACGTCGGTCCCTGGACCGATATCTATTCCTTGGGTGCCGTTCTGCACTGTGCGATTACCGGAAGTCCGCCGCCTGACGCGATTAGCAGACGACTGAATGATTGCTATATCCCTCTGGCTCGCCGTTTTGCGGGTGGTCAGTATAGCCACAACTTTCTCTCCGCTGTCGATCGGGCACTTGCGACCGACCCCCATGCAAGGCCCGCTTCGGCAGAGGAGTGGAAGGCACTGTTTCGTGTATCAGCCACCCCAAGAGGTGTCCCATGGATTCCACTGATGTTGGCGGCAGCGGCAGTTGCCGCTTTAGCAGCCATTATTTTGTGGAAAACCGCTGCTTAACCTGAAGTTTCTTCGACGCGAGTCGCAAAAGTTTTCAGAGCTTGGAGACACAATCCCTCCCGCACCACTCATTTTCCTTCCTGTCTCTGAAAGAAGAGATGTCTTGATCGGAGATGCGTTTGAGCGGTCGAACAAGGCGGGCGCATCTCCGATAAGTGCACCGCTGAGATTGGTGCTGAAATCCCATCGGGATTCTGTCATCAAGCCCCAGGTTGCGAGAGTCGGACGAAGTGAGCCAGCCATCCGCAGTATGCCCCGAAGGGGTGAGCGAAGCGAAGCAACCGAGCTACCCGGGGTTTTCAGAAAGAAAAGAGCCTACCCTGAAAGGGTTGCACTCGCACCGACGCAACCCTTCCAGGGTTGATCGGTCAATTGACTGAATACCCAGGGTAGCTGCGCAACCCCGGGCTTCCCTGACTCTGCCACGTTGTGGCAGGAGAATCACTCCATACGCCCCCATCATTTTCCTCCCTATCTCTAAAGCCAGAAATGCACTTATCGGAGATGCGGTCGAACAAGGGCAACACATTTGATAGCCGTTGACATTCGACGGGCATCCTTTTATTTCTGCGCGCTGTGAGCAAACAGGAACAGTCGGCCCCTTCTGGCAATCAACGCCAATTCCCGTTGACGGATTGGCTGCGCGTCTCAGAATTAGGGAGATTAGAGACCCGCGAGGCGGCCCTCTCCGAGCTTTGTCGTCTGTATTGGCAACCTCTTTATGCGTTTGCGAGAATTAAGGGTATGACCGAACACGATGCGATGGACATCACCCAGACATTTTTTGTTCAAATCATAGAAAAAGATCTGTTCTCACGAGCAGACCAAACGAAAGGAAAACTTCGCACATTTTTACTTACAGCCTTCACTCGCGAGATGAATCATGCTTTTGACCGAGGCCGGGCAGGAAAACGCGGCGGTGGACAAGCGACTTTATCTTTTGACGCTGAGGGCGAGGACGGGGAGACACTCTACAACAATATCGCAAGCGATTCGCCAACTCCAGAAACGATCTACATGCGAGCGTGGTCGCATGGGGTATTGAACCTCGCACTTAAACTACTTGAGGAAAGCGAAGCATCTCAAGGGCGGGCGGACCGATTTAGCAGGCTTCGCCCAAAGCTAGAGTTGGGTTCTCACGACGAAGATGAAAAATCAGCTGCTCTGGCTATCTCGTTGGGAATGACTTCAACCGGCGTCCGGAAAGAAATTAGTAACCTCAGGTCACGATACCAAAACGTCATCAAGTCTGTGATCTCCAAAACTCTCTCTAATCCCACCCCAG
>JBGTAD010000201.1:0-2946 GCA_041750055.1 Candidatus Absconditabacterales bacterium
TCGCCGCCTTCGGCCGGCTTCTTGGCGGCGGCTTCAGGCTCGGGGTTGACCAGGGTCAGCACGCCGCCTTCGTATTTGAAGGTCATCGGCTTGTTCTCGGGCTTGTCGCCTTCGGCGTCCGGGGCATCGCCGGGGGCACCGGGAGGGCCCATGTCCTTGCCGGCGTCGGACATCGCCTCGCCATAGGTGAACTTGACCTTGTTGATGTCCTTGAACTTGTAAACGACGCGGCCGCCGATCCGGCCGTCCTTGTCGATTTTCTCGACCTTGTCGACGGTCACGCCTTCGCCCATCTTGGTGGCGGCGGCGGCGGCTTTCTTGGGGTCGTCGAACTTCGGACCGCTGCCGCCCGGCGGCATCTGGGCCATCATCGCGCTGGCTTCCGCGCTGAAGACGGTTTCTTCGGTGATGGTGCCGCTGCCGTCCTTGTTGAGGCGGATGGTGGCGGAGTGCTCCAGGCAGGAGCTGGTGAGAAGCGCGAGCAGTCCCGCGCAGAGGAGGTGGAGGGTTGTCTTCATGGTTCCCGGGTAGCGTGCATGACGGCGGGGCATTGACAAGAAATCCCGCGTGGCGAATCCCGTTGCCGCCGCGTCGCCGATGGCCCTATCCTCAACCCGCCGCGATGGAGCCCGCCGTTGAAATCCGCAATCTGGTAAAGGAGTTCCGCCCGGCGGGCCGCAAGGAACCGCTGCGCGCGGTGGACAACGTGTCGCTGAGCATCGGCGCGGGCGAGGTTTACGGACTGATCGGGCCGAACGGCTCGGGGAAGTCGACCACCATGAAAGCGCTGCTCGGCCTGGTGCAGCCGGATTCGGGGAGTTGCCGGATTTTCGGCAACGACTCGCTGCAAGTGGACTCCCGCCAACAGGTCGGGTTTTTGCCGGAGAATCCTTACTTTTACAAACACCTCAGCGGCGCTGAGACGCTGCGCTTTTACGGCAAGCTCTGCGGGCTGCGCGGCTCGGCGCTGGAGGGGCGGGTGAAAGAACTGCTGGAACTGGTGGACCTGAGCGAGGCGGGCAACCGGCGGCTCGGCGGGTATTCGAAAGGCATGCTGCAACGGATCGGGCTGGCCCAGGCGCTGGTCCAGGAGCCGCGGCTGGTGATCCTCGACGAACCGACCGCCGGCGTCGACCCGATCGGCTCCCGCCAGATCCGCGACCTGATCTTCGACCTGAAGAAGCGCGGGATCACGGTGTTTCTCTGCTCGCACCTGTTAGAGCAGGTGCAGGAGGTCTGCGACCGGGTGGGCATCATCCACCGCGGCCGGATGGTGAAGGAAGGCCCGCTCGACGAGCTGCTGGCGGTCGGCGACCAGACCGAAATCATCCTGCGCGACGCGTCGCCGGAGTTGTTGGAAAAGATCCGCGCGCTGGTGAGCTCCGACAGCAGCGCCGAGCTGCTGCGCGCCGGCCGGCCGCGAACCACGCTGGAGCGGCTGTTCCTCCGGGAGACGGCCGACCGCCGCAAGCCCTGAACCTTTCCTGCCCCGCCGATGAGCCGCCCCGCGAAAAACCGCCCTCTCAACCCCCGCCGTATCGGGGTGATCACGATGCACACCTTCACGCAACTGGTGCGGATGAAGGTGTTCTATTTCCTCGGCGTGTTCGCGGTGATCCTGCTGGGGAGCAATCTTTTCGAGATCCAGGACCTCGGCCGGCCGGACCTGGAGGGCTCCGACGTGCTGCGATCCATCCGGAGCTGGTCGCTGGGGACCATGACCTTGTTCTCGGTGGTGCTGGGCGTGGTGGCGACCGCGCTGTTGCTGCCAAAGGACGTCGAGGACCGCACGCTCTACACCATCCTCGCCAAGCCGGTACCGCGGCTCGACTACCTGGTCGGCAAGCTCGGCGGGGTGCTGCTGCTGATTTTCATCTCGCTGGCGGTGATGGACCTGCTGATGACCGGCGTGTTGGCGCTGCGGACTCATTTCGTGGTGGCGGATCAGGTCGCCGCGGCGACGCAAGCCGGCTGGCCACCTGACGCCATCGCGGCGCTGCGTCAGGACACTCTCAACCAAGGGCCGACCTGGAACCTCCACGGCGCGGTGCTGGTGGTCTTCCTGCGCGCCGCGGTGATCGCCTCGACCGCGATGCTGATCTCGACTTTTTCGACCAGCACGCTGTTCACGACCATCACGGGCTTCCTGATTTACTTTGTCGGGAACTTCCAGGCGGAGGCCCGCGGCCTTTATTTCGGGGAGGGAATCAGCCTGTTGGAAAGGTTCGTCGGACTGGCGGTGGCGGTGATTTTCCCCGACTTCCAGCTCTTCAATGTGGTGGACGCGCTGATCGAAGGCGCGGGCTTTCCGCCGGGCCGGCTGGCGATGCTGATCGGGCTCAGCGGCTTCTACGTGGTGCTGCACCTCTTCGTCTCGTGGCTGGTCTTCGCCGAAAAGGAATTCTGAAATGAAATCCCGCCGCCGCCCGCTGTTCACCGCCGCCGCCGTCCTGTTGGTCGCGGGGGGCTTGCGGCTGCCGGTGGAGCAGGCGATGACGCGGGATTTCCGGGAGCAGGGTTTGCTTTCGCAGCCCTTGGAGATCGGAATCCGGGAGAAGCTCGGTCAAAACAGCTCGGCAGTCGCCCTGGCCGGCCTGCGCACCTTGGTGGCCACCTTCACCCACCTGAAGGTCACCGAACATTTCTCCCGCCAGAAATGGGTCGAGCTGGAGCAGGCGATGAACACCACGGTGCAGTTGGCACCGCGGGGGACCTACTACTGGGATATCGGCGGCTGGCACATCGGGACCAATGCCTCGTCCTACTACCGGTCGGAAGCCGGTCTACCCGAGCTGCGGGCGCGGGCGGAGGCGAAGCGCTGGGTGGCCAAGGGCCGCGAGTTCTTCGAGCGGGGCATCCGCAACAACCCGGACGACTGGCGGCTGCGGGTCGCGCTGGGGAACCTCAGCTCGGATCCTTTCCGCTATCCCGACGATGCCCTCGCGG
>JBGTAD010000202.1:0-1897 GCA_041750055.1 Candidatus Absconditabacterales bacterium
CAAAAGGATTCAAGCAAGTACGCCAAGCTTTCCTTCCTGTTCACCGGCAGTCAATGACGCAATTGGAAGTTGGGATCCTATCCCTGATGCATTCAATGGCAGCAACCCTTTCATCTTCCTGAACCACAGAAAGTCAGTTACCTTGGAAGTTTCTCAGCGTCAGTTGCGCAGGAAAACCATGCGTGTAAAAGCGACTAGTGACGCTTGCGGAGAAACAGTAATTGAGTTAATTCACCCCGAAGACGAAGTTTCACCAGGGTATGACCGGACTTGGATATGTTTACCCCTGGTGCTCGTGGTTCAGCCGTTCTGCTTGTGTATGGTTCAGGTAGGTACTCTAACCGTCTCCTCTTTCAACTCCCATGGGGAATGAACAGAAAATACCCCTGCTCTGGAACGTTCAGGAGTCGTACAGACTGGGAATGGCAACGAGGAAGATCCTCAAGGGCCACCACGCCAAAGGTCTAAGCTGGTCGAGGCCATTAAATAAGACAGTCACCGGTGAGCTCGATTCGATGGAGAGAAAGTACATCATATAGCTGAGATCGGGAAGAAATCTGATTTTTTTTTTCCCCCATCACGCTTAAGCTTAAATTTTATGTTAGGCATATCGTCTCGGCGTCAACGCCATTAGAGTTCAGAAAATGGGTTTCATATTTCAAATATAAAATTTACAAACGGCGATTATCCGATAGCTTCAATCCATTGCAGATTTTATCACGCTTCTGAAATTTTGATCTATCTGCAAAAACTGCTGAAAACATTTTACTTTCCATGAAGTGAACGAAGTGCGGCTAAAAAGACGGAGACGTGTATTTGTATGAATTTTCAACAAATGATCCTAGCTATAATGAATCGAAATCACTTGATTTGCTCGATCGGATTAGGCAGAACTAATAATTTGACGCAAATTGGGTGCCTACATGGGATGTGTTTCTTGTTGTTCGATTCTAAAAAGAAATGATTATGCAGTATGACTAAGTTTCCAAAAGTTTTCAATCAATTTTCTGGATTTCCATGGCATATATTCAGGGTAAAGATATTCACTCATTACTGAGAAGTATCTATCCGACGAGAATTCGCTTTTACATTTGAATTCACACTGAAATTTACAAAGCCAGGTGTTCCCACGCAGGACAGGTCTAACCATCGTGAGTTAGTCCGTGAATAGTTCAACACAGAGCTGTCTTGTTGGCTTACTCTTCGCATTCTGCATGCGAGCGACATACGCCATGGATGCTGAACAGGTTACAGGTACGAGTGCCCGTGTCGAGAATATATTCAGTACCTGCCGATTCTTGGAGAAAAACTCCCTCTTCCGCGGCACAGGCATTTGCATGCATTACGCCTTCCCAGTCAAAACGATTGAATTCACCATCACGGAGGTCGCAATGTAAAACGAGAACAGTGCTTTTGTTATTCAAAGTAGCACCTTCGAATGCTTGTGACCTTCTGATGCTCTGTGCGCCTTCATTCCGTCAGAAGTTTGGCCAGAGAAGTTCTAAAACGCTCCTTTTCATCATTGATACCATCAGCAACCAATTTCGTGTGCCACCAAGATCTCGCGGGAGGAATCAAAACTTGTGAATTTGAAGATCAAATAGCCTCTGTTGATTTTTCTTCACGTTCATCGTTCAATACATCGCTTGATGGTGCGGAGAACAACGTGTTTTCATGAAGGCAGTCTAAACTCACTCGAAAAACCACCTGAAGCAGCTAATTGTTGAACTTGAAACATATTAGACCGGCCAACTTTCTTTAGTTTTTGACAAACAGTGTATAGACGAAAAGGGCACTGTTTTTCTCTCTTCAGATTTTCAAGACCTCCGCTCATTGCCAACCCAGGGCAGATGAAATGACAGGTTACCAAAATTTTACATTATAGCGTTTGGAAAGG
>JBGTAD010000203.1:0-2576 GCA_041750055.1 Candidatus Absconditabacterales bacterium
TTTTTCTTCTCCCCTAGCCTCTTGGCGTAAAATTCATCTAGTTGATCTGCCACTTCTTCAAGGATGTAAAAAGTCCGCTTAACCTTTCTCACCTTAATTATGTCAGGCTGGCTTTCAGGTATTATGGTATTATGGTGTTCTGTCTTTACTGAATTATGTTCTTCGGTTTTTACGTCTGTATGTTTCGATGTCTTTATGTCATTATGGCTTTCGGGCATTATGGCATTATGCGCAGGCATCGAGACTTGATAGTCGTCAAAAGACAATTTGCTCTTGATAGAGTCCGCTACTTTATTGAGCTTATCGGCCATTGTGTCTCTCCATAAGTTCTTTGGTTACTCCCATATAACTAAGGCATCCTGAACACTCAGAATCATGATCGAAAATAGCTTTGCCTTGGGCTTGAGCTTCACCAAGCTTGATATTTACGGGGATTTTACTTTCAAAGATTTTCTCGCCGAAGATCTCATGCATTTTTTCATAAATGTTTTTGCTTAAATTTGTTCTTTTATCAAAAAATGTAATGAGAACGTGATTGATCGGAATGTGGTGTTGAACGACTGGATTGATCTGTTTATTGACGAAGTTGACCGCTTGGACAAATCCATCAATTCCTTCCATGCAGAAGTAAGACATCTGCACAGGCATTAAAATTTCATGCGCAGTTGTAAAGGCATTAATTGTTAAAGTAGTAAAGGTAGGCGGGCAATCGATAAAAACATAATCGTAAGAACCCAAATGCTTAAGCGCGGATCTTAATTTGAACTCCTTCGCACCCATCGAAGAAAGATTCATCTCCACAAGGGCAAGCTTAAGATTCGAGGGAAGAACGAATAAATTCGGAATATAGGTTTCTTTGACAATCGAACTAAGCTCATCATCATACTTTTCGCAGCATAAAACTTCAGCGACTGTCGGCTCATCTTTTTCAAGAGTAAGGCCTAGACCTTTAGTGCAATGCCCTTGAGGATCAAGGTCAATAATGAGGACTCTTTTATTGTGTTGCTTAGATAAGAGCGAGGCTAGATTGATGGTAGTGGTGCTCTTTCCCACCCCGCCTTTTTGATTGGCTACGGCTATGACTTTCATAAAACTCCCCAGTTTTGGTTAACGTCTTATGGTATGCCATAACGCCATAATTAAGGCAAGACATCTGTATGTCTTGCCTTAAGGCTGTGGTTATGTCTTTATGTTAGAACAGCTCAGAGTGAGAGCCGATTCTCTCTAAATAAACAATCTCGCCGTCATCACGATAAATCAACAATACATCTGGAGTGATGTGACACTCTCGATGATAAACGTAATTTCCCACTAAATCATGATCTTTGTTTTTTTCAGGTAGTTTCTTTTCATTTACAAGAAGGTCGATGATTTCTTCTAATTTTTCCTGAATCTTTTTATCGTGTTTAAATCTTTTCAAATCTCGTTTGAATTGCGTTACCGCTTTTAATCTAAGCACTTCGATCGATCCCCATTTTCTCCCAAAAGTCGTCTATGGAATCACACTCGATACCACCGCCTTCTTCTGCCTCTTTCATCGCAGCAAGAGTTTTCTTATTGGGAATTTTTTGCTTAACGGGAAAATCCTTTCTCAAGTAAGAAAGAATAAACTCGCTTAAATTCATATGTGCTTTTTCAGCCAACATTTTAATGTAAAGCCTCTCATCATAAGAACAGGAAATAGTAACCTTTGCTTGATGTTTGGCATGAGATTGAGCTCCCATAAATACCTCCTCGGTTATATCTTAAATATAACACAACGCTGGCATTATGGTAAGCCTAAATTGCAGAATTGCATAAAATAAGTCGGTGACAATTTGTAACCGACTCATTTTTAATAGGTAGTGCCTGCGCGGGCCTTCTGCTTTTTGAAATAGTCGCCATTGCCGTGCTGGACGGATGCCGCTTTTGTAGCCCTTGCATCCTCTGGTCCACCTTGATTGGAATTGACATATTTCATATTACGAGGGGACTTATGCATTTCGTGCTCTTTTGAAGAGTTCGAAGGAATGATGCTGGTTGAGTCTTTTTTCATGATTAACCTGGTTGTGGTTGCGGATAAACTTCAGGGACGTAATGAGCAAACTCACGAGATTCCCGATCATTGATAAAACACGAAGTCACACCAACACATTTGCCAGTGCAAAAATATTCATCGTCTTCTTTGACAGCTTTGATTGCATTTTCGCAGGCTTCACCTACCGTCGCTGCTTCAATTTCTACCATATGAAAGTTAGAAACAGACACACCGATTCTCCACTTAGGAAATTTATTGTTCATTCTTCTCTCCAATATAGAAATATGTCACCAGAAAACTCATGGTTACAAATGTATTTTTTAACATATAAATTTGAATTTTAACACGTGTTTTTTTAACGTTCAGATACCTATTCTTAGAAATGTTCAATAATAATTATTTTACCAACAGAACCTGTACCACCAGCTCCTGAATTGGCTTGAGCAGATATTCCGCCTCCGCCACCACCACCGCCACCTCCAGGATTACCTCCAGTTCCGCCGGTTCCGCCTGTCGCTCCTGCTTTTGCTCCTCCGCCACCACCACCACCAGTACCACC
>JBGTAD010000204.1:0-2145 GCA_041750055.1 Candidatus Absconditabacterales bacterium
GATGACTATTTGAAACACTGACTTACGAAAGGCCCAGCCCCCGTGGTACAGCCCCCCTGTGTCAGCCTCTCGAAGTCCGTCGTTGTGCTCAAGCAGCACCAAACCGGGTCGCGACCAATCAGCTTGGCGTAAGGCCTCTGCTTGGGTACGGAACCAATGTGGCAAATAAATGTCATCGTCGTCGGCGATCAGGAATCCCTCGACGTCGGGTGACGCAAGTGCCGCGCAGGCGTTACGTTTCTCACCCAGCGAATTGAAACGGTGTGGAATGGAGATCAACCGCCAGCCTTCCCCCGCCTGATTCTCATATTGGCCGGCATCATCCAGGATCACGAGCTCCCGCAGCTCGCGAGGATAGTCCTGACGCAGAAAGCACTCGATCAATTGACCGAGTCCTGCGGGTCGAAGGTAAGTACAGCATAGAGCAGCGAGTTTCATAGTTTCACCATATTGGCCTGAGAGCGTCAGCGATCCAATCCAGCGGATCGGTATCGCTGACGACTGTGGTCCAGGGAAAAATGCTAGAGAGAGTGAAGCGATATTTAAACGTATCGAACGCCGGGCCATAGCCGTAATCCGGGTGCTCCGAATCGTGGCCGATGATCAATTGACTGCGATCCTTGAGCCGCAAGGCATCAACTCCGCGACGTGGCGGCGGTTCGTGATCCAGTAAAACGACCGACCACTGGTGGTCATCCATCGGCGCGTCGTTGTAGTCGGGCACGTAAACAATCTGGTGACGATGATGCGTGATCGGCTGAAAGGAAGCGATTTGCGAGACGCGATCGTTCCACTGCGGATTGCTCTCGATGGTGCGCACCAACCGATCCGTCGCGAAGGCTGCGACCAGGGGCGTGCTGAACCAACCGCTGCCCAGCTCCAGCACCGGACCACGGGTGTGTTGCAGACAAGCCAGCAGTAACGGCATATGTGTCGCGAACGGGTTCATATCGACTCCTCCTTTTTCTTGCGCTGCTCGATGCGTTTGACTGCCGCTTGCCAAGTCGGCGACATCAGTGTTCCGTGCATCACCTGGCTTTTGGCAATGTGATGGCTGGTGATCCCTAGTTCCCGGCCGCAAACATCGCAGAGCGAGCAAGTTGTCCGGTGAGCAAACTCCGGGTCGAACAGATCTTTGAGTGTCGAAGTACGCAAATTGAGATCGAGCACGCTGTCGATCGCTCCGCCGATCGAGCAGATCGCATAGCCGCCGGCGTCTACGGAAATTCCGCAGCCGATCGCCGCATGGTTGTGGCAGGGACGATGGTTGATAACGCCGAAGTCTTTGGGAGCGAGGAAGAAGTCCGCCTGCGGCAGCACCATGCAACCATCAGCCTTGATCGTCTCTTCGCAGACCTTCGCTTTTCCTTCCTCACGGATTCGAGCCAGCTGCCGTTTCGCTGCGTCACGATATCCGTTCGACCAAACTTCGACGCGACCGGGACTCAGCTCATTGGCGATTTCGACGAACTCGAACAGGTCGCGATGGAGTGTGGGCTCGCCTCCTAGAATCACGATCTTGGGGAACCAGCCAAGTTCCCTCGCTTGTCGGTTGAACTCCCGTGCGTCATCGAGTGTCATGTCGCCCGTTGTTGGAGGCAAGAAGCAAAGCCGATTGCAGTTGGGACAAGCCAGATCACATTTGTAAGTGATATGCCACTCGGCCTCATTGCTCATGGGAGTGTAGTTGGGAATAGGCATTAGACTGTAGACTTTAGACTGGAGGAAGAATGGCGTTATCGGATTCTGTTAAAGATGGCCAACTGGAGTGATTGGAATTTTCCAGGCAGACGTTAAAAAAGAGCTTTCGCCACTGGGCCCAGATCCGCTCCGGATTGGCCAACTCTTCTCGCAGTCTCTGATGGGCTTGGTTGATGATCGATTGCCGTAAATCTTCGTCGTATGCCAACAGGGCAGCGAAGTGAGCCAACTCGCAGTCGTTGTTGGCAAGGAAACCTGTTTCGCCATGAACGATCATCTCGCGCCATCCCCAATCGTTTTGTGCTACGACCGGCACGCCTGTCGCCATCGCTTCCAGCCCCGCCCGAGGCCAATTTTCCCGTGCCCCACCATTGATAGGTAACAGGCAGTGGAGGTTTGACAAATATTGCTGAACGGGAATCGCCATCGGCCGCAGGCAATCGG
>JBGTAD010000205.1:0-4636 GCA_041750055.1 Candidatus Absconditabacterales bacterium
CGGGTGGCCGAGCGCCGCTCGGCACGCGGCTGCGTGCTGAACTGCGTCGGAACTTCGAGGCGCTGCGGCACGAGGTCGTCGGTGTCGTGCAGGTCGTCGAGCTCAGGTGCGTAGATGACCTGGGCTTCGCGGTCGAACGCGGCGTGCGGCAGGAATTCCAGATCGGCGAGATCGCCGAACTCGTTGAACGGAATGATGTCGGTGACCTCGGCGGCCCCGGGTGCTGCGACGGCGAGCCGAGAGCCGGCCCTGATGCTGCGGGCGTTCGCTGGAAAGGCCTCAGAGGGACGAGGCGAACGATGCTGAGGCAACCTGAAAAATCCTTGTCGTCGTGATCACACCGTTACTTAGACCAGAGGACGTTAACCAAATTCCAATCAAAGTGGCAACCCGAGCGGATATTCCACCGGAAAGTGTGACTTGAATCACGACACGGTGGGCGGTGAGATCCACCACATGAGCGGTGGGCGGTGACAAGGGTCTGGGCCCGTGTCGATAAAGTTCCCCCGAGCCCGTCGGGACCAACCACCTCTGGTCGAATTCGTCGGGCGGGAGAGTCGCAGCGACTGCGGATAACAACGACAGACAGACAGTGGGTCCATGGATCTCTTCGAGTACCAGGCGAAGGAACTGTTCGCCAAGCACAACGTCCCGACGACGCCCGGCAGGGTCACCGACTCCGCTGAGGACGCGAAGGCCATCGCCGAGGAGATCGGCAAGCCGGTCATGGTGAAGGCGCAGGTCAAGGTCGGTGGCCGCGGTAAGGCGGGTGGCGTCAAGTACGCCGCAACCCCCGACGACGCGCTCACCCACGCCCAGAACATCCTCGGGCTTGACATCAAGGGGCACATCGTCAAGAAATTGCTGGTCGCCGAGGCGAGTGACATCGCCGAGGAGTACTACATCTCGTTCCTGCTCGATCGTGCCAACCGGACCTACCTGGCGATGTGCTCGGTGGAGGGTGGCGTGGAGATCGAAGAGGTCGCCGCCACCAAGCCTGAGCGGCTCGCCAGGGTGCCGGTTGACGCCGTCAAGGGTGTGGACGAGGCCACCGCTCGGTCGATCGCCGAGCAGGGCCACCTGCCCGCCGAGGTGCTCGACGCGGCTGCGGTGACCATCGCCAAGCTGTGGGAGGTGTTCGTCAAGGAGGACGCCACCCTGGTCGAGGTCAACCCGCTGGTGCGTACCCCCGACGATCAGATCCTGGCGCTGGACGGCAAGGTCACCCTCGACGGAAACGCCGACTTCCGTCATCCCGACCACGCGGAGTTCGAGGACAAGGACGCGACCGACCCGCTGGAGCTCAAGGCCAAGCAGAACGACCTGAACTACGTCAAGCTCGACGGCCAGGTCGGCGTCATCGGCAACGGTGCGGGCCTGGTGATGTCGACGCTGGACGTGGTGGCCTACGCCGGGGAGAAGCACGGCGGAGTCAAGCCGGCCAACTTCCTCGACATCGGCGGCGGCGCCTCAGCCGAGGTGATGGCCGCGGGCCTGGACGTGATCCTGGGCGACAAGCAGGTCAAGAGCGTGTTCGTCAACGTCTTCGGCGGCATCACTGCCTGCGACGCGGTGGCCAACGGCATCGTCAAGGCGCTGCAGATGCTCGGCGACGACGCCAACAAGCCGCTCGTCGTCCGGCTGGACGGCAACAACGTCGACGAGGGCCGCCGGATCCTCGCCGAGGCCAACCATCCGCTGGTCATTCAGTCGGAGACCATGGATGCCGGTGCCGACAAAGCCGCCGAGCTGGCGAACAAGTAAGGGACGCAACAGATGTCGATATTTCTGAACAAGGACTCCAAGGTCATCGTCCAGGGCATCACCGGCGGCGAGGGCACCAAACACACCGCGCTGATGCTCAAGGCCGGCACCCAGGTGGTCGGCGGTGTCAACGCCCGCAAGGCGGGAACGGAGGTGACCCACGTAGACAAAGATGGCAAGGACGTCCATCTCCCGGTGTTCGGCACCGTGGCCGAGGCGATCAAGGAGACCGGAGCCGACGTGTCGATCGCGTTCGTGCCGCCGGCCTTCTCCAAGGACGCGATCATCGAGGCCATCGACGCCGAGATCCCGCTACTGGTCGTCATCACCGAGGGAATCCCGGTGCAGGACACCGCGTATGTGTGGGCCTACAACGTAGACAAGGGCGCCAAGACCCGCATCATCGGCCCGAACTGCCCGGGCATCATCACCCCCGGTGAGGCTCTGGTCGGCATCACGCCGAACAACATCACCGGCAAGGGACCGATCGGCCTGGTGTCCAAGTCCGGCACGCTGACCTACCAAATGATGTACGAGTTGCGGGATCTCGGCTTCTCCACCGCCATCGGCATCGGTGGCGACCCGGTCATCGGCACCACCCACATCGACGCCATCGAGGCGTTCGAGAAGGACCCCGAGACCAAGGTCATCGTGATGATCGGCGAGATCGGCGGCGACGCCGAGGAGCGCGCGGCGGATTACATCAAGGCCAACGTGTCCAAGCCGGTCGTCGGTTACGTCGCCGGCTTCACCGCCCCGGAAGGCAAGACCATGGGCCACGCCGGCGCCATCGTGTCGGGCTCCTCGGGTACCGCGGCGGCCAAGCAGGAAGCTCTCGAGGCAGCCGGGGTCAAGGTCGGCAAGACGCCGTCGGCGACGGCCGCGCTGGCCCGGGAGATCTTCGAAAGCCTGTAACCGCAACGCTCGACGCGAGTTTGACATCAGGGCTGTGATCCGCAATCGGTTCGCAGCCCTGATGTCGATCTGGGTGCAGCCGACTATACGCGCCCGCCCAAGTGCTTGGCGAGGAAGCGTTCGACCGCGTGATACATGTCGATCTGGTTGTCCGGGTTGACGAATCCGTGCCCCTCGTCGTCTTTGACCATGTACTCGACTTCGACGCCGCGCTCCCGCAAGGCGTCCACCAGATTGTCGGACTCGGCCTGCACGACCCGGGAGTCGTTGGCGCCCTGCACCACAAGCAACGGTGTACGGATCTCGTCGACCAGGGTGATGGGCGAGCGGGACAACATATCGGCCTCCTGCGCCGGGTCACTCGGGTCGCCGACGTAGCGATGCCAGTTGTTGGCCAGGAACGGCCGGGCGACCGTCGGCAGGGTCCGCATGAAGTTGGCGAGGCTGGAGATGCCGACGTAGTCGATGGCCGCGGCGAAGACGCCGGGAGTGAACGTCACGCCGACCAGGGCGGCATAACCTCCGTACGAGCCGCCGAAGATCGCCACCCGGTCCCGGTCGGCGATCCCGTGATCGACGGCCCAATCCACGGCGTCGATCAGGTCGTCGTGCATCGTGCCGGCGAACTGCCCGATAGCGGCCTTGGTGAAGGACTTCCCATAGCCGCTGGATCCGCGAAAGTTGACCTGTAGCACCGCGTAACCGCGGTTGGCGAGCATCTGCACCTCGGCCTGAAAGCCCCAGCAGTCGCGCGCCCATGGGCCGCCGTGGACCAGCAGTACCATCGGCAGGCCGCCGGCGGCCGACCTCGAACCAACCGGCAGTGTCAGATACGAGTGCAGTTCCAGTCCGTCGCGCGAACCGATGGTGACCGGCTGCATCGGGGCCAGCGACAGCGGGTCCAGATGCGGGTAGGGACGGAACAGCAGGCGGTGATCGCCGGTGGCGTGGTCGTAGAGATAGGTTGCCCATGGGTCGCGGTCGTGAGTGAAGTTGACCACCCAGCGTCGCCCGTCTTCGTCCGAGGACAGTGCGCCCAGGTCGCCGTCCGACAGTGCGGTCACCTTCGTCAGGACCTCGGCGAATTCCGGGTCCAGCGGGTGAATCACCTGGCGGTCGCCGTAGTAGCGGGCCCCGATGAGGTCGCCGGTGCGTTCACTGATGATCAGCGGCGAGGGCAGTACCATCTGGGCGGCGAGGTCGAAACTCGGGTGGCTGTCCACCTCGGTCTCCACGCCAGTGGCCACGTCGACGCGGACCAGTCTCGTCCGGTCACTGCCCTGGTTGGACCCCAGCCACATGCCGGTCCCGTCCGGGGTGACAACGATCGGATAGATGCCGAGCGGGTAGTCGACGCCGTCGTAAACCGTGATGGGGCGCAACGACTTTGTGGTCGGCTGCCACTGTGACAGCTCAATGTCCCCGTCGGCGTTGAGCACCGAGCTGAACAACTCACCGGTCTGGCTGCACAACCAGTGGACGACGGTGCCGGGGTTCTCCGCCAGCAGCGTCAGTTCGCCGGTGGCAATGTCGAGTTCGTAGGCATCGAACAATTCGGGGTTGCGGTTGTTGAGCTGAACGACGGCCTTTCCCGGGCGCGCCTTGAGGAGACTGAAATCGGCTCGGGCACCAGGGAAGGGCGTGAGGTCGACCGCCGGCGCATCCGGGTCGTGCAGGTCGACGCGATACACATGCCAGTTCTCATCGCCGCCGTTGTCTTGCATGTAGATCAACCACCGCGAGTTATGGGACCAGCGATAGATGTACACGCTGCGGGTCTCGTCCGCGGTCACGCACCGGGCTGACTCGTCGTCGTCGATGGTCTGCACCCATATGTTGAGTCGATTCCGCCACGGCGCCAGATAGGCGATGCGGGTGCCGTCCGGAGAGATGGTCGCCGCGGTGCGCTGGGGCGGGCTGAAGAAGTCTTCGACTGAGATGAAGTCGGTTGGCACAG
>JBGTAD010000206.1:0-1673 GCA_041750055.1 Candidatus Absconditabacterales bacterium
GGCAAGCCGATCGGTGCGGAATTGGTGAGGATCGCGATCCCGAGTTTTTTGTCAGGGATAAGACAGACGGCCGTGGCGGCACCTTGGAGAAAAGCACCCGAGTGGGTGAGACGGAGTTGGCCGTCCGCTTCGTAATTCACGTTCCAGCCGAGACCGTAGAAAAAAGGCATCCCATTGAACGGATTGAATCCCGTGAGCATATGCGGATGGTGCGATTCTTCGAGCGCGCTCTTCGCCACAAGCTCCTTGCCTTCGAAACGGCCGCCATTGAGTTGCAGCCGCATCCATTTGGCCAGATCATTGACCGACGAACTGACGCCTCCCGCCGGGCTTTCTGTCTCCGGGTCGCGCTGGTATTTCGCCACCCATTTTCCATCGACGAGCACATGCCCGCGGGCGCGATTCTCGCGTGCGAGAAAATCCTTCTGGCGCGAACTGGTCGAGGCCATCCCCAAGGGTTGGTAAAGCCGTTCTTCCGAGAGGGTTTCCCAGGATTTTCCTGTGGATTTCGCGACCGCAACAGCCGCTGCGGTCAAGCCGTGGTTCGTGTAGGCATAAGCGGACCGGAAACTCGACTTCGGATGCTGGAATCTCAAGCGGTGCAGGATTTCCTCCCGCGTGTAGCCCATGTCCTCCAACCAATCTCCGGCATGATCGGGAAGGCCGCTGCGGTGCGCGTATAGATCACGCACGGTGATCTCCTGCGTCACGAAAGGTTCATACATCGCGAACGACGGATCGAGATCCCGGATGCGGGAATCCCAGTTTACCCCCGCACCATCGCCAATGACCGCCGCCACTACCGTGGCACCCACAGGCTTTGAAAGCGATGCCAGTTGAAAAACCGTATCCGCGTCAACCGGCTCCGGTAGCCCGGCTTGACGAACTCCGAATCCGCGGGAAAAAACCAGCTCGTCATTAAAAACAATCGCCACCGCTATGCCTGGCACCCCGGTTTCTTTCATTTCTGCATCGATCCGTTGCTCGAGCTTTTTCGCTGCGTCGAGAACCGCATTTTTCGTCAATGCCGGTGCTTCCCCCGCAAAAGCCAACGGGACGAGGATTCCCGCAAAGATGCCGAGAAGGAAAAATCGCATTTTGCGAGTCTACGTTCAAAGTCCAGCCACAGGCAATCAGGAAGCGGGCTGAGTGGTCGAGTGATTGATTAACAACCTCGCGCAACTTCGTGCTGATGATCTCCACCTGCGTGGGCTGATAGGCTGTTCAGCGAAACACCCAATCCGGGGCTTCGTGGGTTTGTTTGTCTGCTTTGCCGCCATTATCGATGCCGTTGGGGCCTGCGCTGTAGAGACGGTAAGCATTTCCATTTTTGCGATAGAGGAAAGCTAGACCTGTGTAACGATCGACGCTGAGGGAAGGGTCGGGGAGGCTCAGGGATGCTAGTGAATCTGGAAACGTGCCAGTGCGCATCCGCTCAAGTTCCAAAGCAATGGCGACGCGCAGCATTTGGATCTGTGTTTCGAGATAGGCGAGTCGCAGGGCGAATTGCGCAACTTGAAGACCGATTTTTTCCCGCATGGGATGGCGAAGCAGGGTGATTAATGAATGTCCTGCACGAGGTTGAAATTTCCGGATATCAGCGATGGCGGTCGGGTTCTTTTTGTCTTCCAACCTATCAATGGCCTTCTGGTAAAGCTCGGAAAGCAAGGCGC
>JBGTAD010000207.1:0-1678 GCA_041750055.1 Candidatus Absconditabacterales bacterium
TCAAAATCCTTATAGGGCTTTAATCTCTATTTACTCTTCTCTCATTGTGGCTGTTTTACTTGCTCATTGCTCTTTAGCTATCGTGGTAAAAGAAATTAGTTTTTATAAGGCTGCTAAAACCTTGGTAAGAAATCTTAAAGAATTTATCAGTCTTATTTATACGAGTAATGACCCCATTGACTGGATACTCAAGAAAATAACAAGAAGTGCTATTAAAGAATCTTCCCCTAAGAGGCCTACTACTAAACAACTCTTAGGGGTGTCTTATGCTTAAGTTGACGCCTATGCGCTCCTGCGGGTGTACCCTGATGTGCCTGAACTCTATGTCCATGTTCATCGATAACACCCACCTTGATCCATTGATTAATTAGCCGCAATATTCGTTTGTCCAATACACGGTGCTGTAGGAATTTAATAAGCCATTCATGTTCAACTGACTCAAAGAACTTACTGATGTCCAAGTCCAGCACCCAATTTACCTTTCGTTTCATTACTGCGACATGTAAGGCATCAAGAGCATCATGCTGCCCTCGTCCCGGTCTGAAACCATAAGAGAAGCCTAGAAAATCGACTTCATAAATATGGTTCATAACGAATACCGTCGCTTGCTGCACGATTTTATCTTCCAAACATATAATGTTCAGCGGTCTTTGTGTTCCATCTTCCTTTGGTATAAACACCCGCCTTGCAGGCTTCGGTTTATAACTTCCATTGTGAAGACGCTGATGCAGCGCGCTAATGTTGTTGCCTAACTGCTCTGCATATTGAGCCCATGTCACACCATCGCAACCTGGAGCTGTCTGACGTTTGAGTTGATGAAAGCTTTGCTTTAGCAAATCCTCATTAATATGATGGAATAGGTTGGTAAATTGTTGCTTCTTATCCTCCTTTGCTGCTTTTCGCACAGCCAGCAGGCGTGACGTCGTATTAATCCAGCCCTGTGTCTGGATACGGGCGCACTGTTGGCTGTTCCCCTTGGTCGAGACCCTTCCCTCCATAAACTCCGCTACAGTGTTACGTGTGTTGTTCATTTACTTCCTCAGTACTACGATCTCGTCCGACTTCCTAAACTCAACCAAATCTTATTCAAACGACTTCGATTGGATTGTCCCGATTTAAGCACGGGAAAAAGTTCAGGACCTCCCAGGTTCCGCGTGATGAATTTCCTTGCATGCATAGGGTCTACGACCCCGGAGGGCATATTTATGGTTCACCAAAACACCATATTTATTGCTGGTTTCTGTTTCGCTTAACAACATCACCGCCCTCAAATTTAATAACGTGGCTCAATACCTAGCCTGCAAGTACCTCCGCTAACACTTCACCGTAGACGTTACCGTTTACAGCGCATAGCTAGAGGGCTGGGTGAGTGGTTAGCTCTTACCCAGAGAGGACTTTCACCTCCTATTCAGTCACCAGCTTCCTGGCGTTCTAAGCGTTCAATAAACCCCATCTTATAATTCCCCACCTCAACCAAGATACTCCTTTGCATTCAATCAGGAAGGAGTATATGATGAGTTCCGAAAACAAACATGCCTATAAACAAGGTTTCTGGCGTGAACATTCCGATGCATGGAAAACCTGCGGATTAACGCAAGTGGCCTGTTGCGCCCAACAGGGCATTAGCTATCAAAGCTTTATTTATCAGCACAACCGATATTTCCGCACCGCTCGTAGT
>JBGTAD010000208.1:0-2341 GCA_041750055.1 Candidatus Absconditabacterales bacterium
GACGGCGACAACCTATTCGCGGGGCAAGCCAACGGCGGAATGGGGGGAGGGGGCGGCGGGGTCGGAAGGGTCGCTGGGCCGCAGCCCGGCACGCCAGCCGTCCGGTACGGCGTCAACGGCGACGCCGGCCTCAACTACTTCGCCAACGAGTCGCAAATCCTCGACTTCAACGCCCGTGGGATCGTCGGCAAGTCGAAGGACAGCGGCGCGCCGCAGCCTTCCGCCGAGGGGGTAAGCGTCAGCTACAAGCTCGCCGGGCGCACGTCGCTCCCCAGCCGTGCCGACCGGCAGCTCATCCAGATCTCCCGGCTGCCCCTAAAGGGAGACTTCTACCGCTTGGCCACGCCGGTGCTCACCAGCTACGTGTACGAAGAGGCCAAGCTCACCAACACGGGCGACGTGGTGCTGCTGGCCGGTCCTGCCTCGACCTTCCTGGGCGACGAGTTCGTCGGCCGTGGCGGCGTGCCGACCGTGGCCGTCGGAGAGTCGTTCACCGTGGGGCTGGGGATCGACGCCTCGCTCCGCGCGGGCCGCGAGCTGGTTAGCAAAGAAGAAACCATCCAGGGCGGGAACCGGATCGTCGATTTCGTCTACCGGCTCTCGGTAGAGAACTTCGCCGGCCAGGAGGCCCAGGTGCGGCTGGTCGACCGCATCCCGACCGTTGCGGAAGACGACATCAAGATCACCCTGGTCGACCCCGGCAAGAAGCTGGCCGACTACCCCGACGCGGCCGCCGAACGCAAGCTGGGCCTGCTGCGGTGGGACGTTGAAGCACCAGCAGGCGCCACTGGCGTCGACAGCGCCGCGGTGGAGTACACGCTGCGGGTCGAGTACGACAAAGAGCTGTCGATCGTCGGGATGCCGGTGAAGCGCTAGGCGCCGCGGCGAGTGCCGCCCATACCGTGATCGCTTGCTCCTCGTACCACCGCACGCCTCGCAGGAATGCAGTTTCATGAATTGCCGCATCCAGGGGTTCGACGCGGGTGGTGAGCGGGTGTGGGTCTCTCTGGAGATCAAGGACGTGTCCGAGGCGCTCGCCGAAGCCGAGCGAATGGGGATTGGTTCACCCGACATCTCTCTGTCTGGGTGCGAACACCCTCCGTTTCATCCCGCCGGCGGGGCCTGCCGACTACAGTGCTCGATCCGAGGGGTCGATGAGACCGGCAAGCCGCGCAGCGCGCTGGTCCAGGTCGACTCCGAGGTAGAGGCGATTGCCGCCGCCGAGCGGATGGGGGTCGAGCAACCGAGCTTCCGGTGGTACGGACACTGGCCGGCGGCGACCGCGACGCCCTTCCCCCAGACTTCACCCACGCACGACGTGGGGGCCTCGCCGGACGCTTGGGGCAATTTCTGGAAGGGGCTATGGGTCGGCTTCATCGGCGGGTTCCTCGCCACGTTCCGGCCCTTCAAGCGGGACTAAGGCGGCCGCCGTGGCGTTCTATGTGAACGGCGTGGGATCGGGTGAGGTCGGGTGTGATGGGCCGCTTGGGTTTGTTGGGACTGGCTAACGGGTAGTGCTCTTGAGCCGCCGGACTTAGGACCGGGTCGGTTGGGGCCGCACGGTCACCTACGCTCCAGCGGTTGCCGCGGCCAGTCTTCAAGGCGGAGCCGCCACAAACTACAAGGACAATCGAAGAAGCTGGCGCCGCAGAAGCTGTGCCGTATGGGCGGGCAAGTTTACGCCGTTGGAACACTGTTCCTCGGCTTAGTCAGCTGTCAGGGTTGCTCGTTTACTTTGGTCTGGGGGATGGTCGGAATCGTCACCCTGGGGCTTGCCTGTTGCTCCGCACCGGAACGGTGGATCGAGGCGGCAGCCGGCGTTGCGATGTGGCCATCCGCGAGCAGTGTCACCACCGGGGACGCGGTCTTCGAACGCTCAACGGAGACTAGATTGGCCCCGGCAAGCTTTTGGATCGCGAGGTTCCGCCCGCGCCTCGAGTGAACCCCGAATGCCTGACAGATACTCGGAGTTAGCTTGACGGAAGCGCGCCTGGTCAATTTGCACCGCCACCAGACGGCGAGAGCGAGATGGAGCGACTTCCCCCCCAGGCAAGCCGCCTTGGATACCCAATCCAGAGGGATCGGTCCCTTGATGAAGGGGGTAGTGTTTTGACGTTGGCCCACCCGTACAGTCGCCAACTTCCGAGCGGCTTCAATCTCACCATCAGCCATAGTCCAGTACATCCTTACTTAAGTAGATATATTAAAAGAGGACCCGGTGTATACGTAGTGCACGCTAACCGTATCCGTCGGATACGCCTGACCTCAGCCGATCCGATCCAGCAAGCCCGTCACCTCGGACCACAGCCGCACCCCCCGATCGTCGACGTAGCGGTCCGGG
>JBGTAD010000209.1:0-4621 GCA_041750055.1 Candidatus Absconditabacterales bacterium
CGCTGCCGGCCTACTCCTGCCAGCCTAACAGGAGCAAAGTCGGCCACGGCCATTGCGACCATCGCGCTCCACACGCCGGTCAGCGTGGTGACCGCCACGACGAGTAGCGTGGCGTACACGACCCCGCGAACGAACGGCGGCAGCCACAAGCCCACCATCACCGGGAGGGCCGTTTCGGGTGCCGCGAGCCCCGACACCTCGACGCGCAAGAACGCCGCGGCGAGTTGGGCGGAGGCGTACAGCACGAAGACCAACACGGCCGCGATTCCGACCGCCAGCACCGCGACCCGCTCGGACGCGGCCGCGAACACCTTCTGCCCGTACCAGGGCGAGCAGATGTACGTGAAGCAGGTGATCACCACGAGCGACGTGACGAACCAGTACGGCAGCGCCGGGTTGTTCCACTGGGCCACGGGGTTGACGGTCAACTGCTCGGGCGGGAACGCGGTCGCGAGGTCGGCAAAGCCGCCGTGCCGGTAAATCGCCACGCCGAGCAACGCCGGAATGACCACGAGGGTGACGCAGAACCCCAGTACGTCGGTCCGGATCACGGAGACGAGCCCGCCACGGATCGTCAACCCGACGGCGAGGCCGGTCAAGCCCAGGCTCAGCACCCAGGGGTCCAGGCCGCCCGACCACGGGGCGAAAATGAGGGTGAGCGATTTCACGTACGTCGCGGAGAACCCGACCATCGCCACGATCAGGAGAACGGATGCGAACCGTCCGACGCCACGGCCGTATCGCTCGGTGAATAGCTCCGCCACGCTCATCCGGTCGAAGTGCTTCCACCGTCGGGCGACGGCGAGCGTGTACCAGCCGAGGCCCACGAGGAAGACCGCCGACAGACCGACCGCCATCGGCCCGGCCCGGTAGCCGACGCCGGAGAATGCGAGCAGCGTGGTGGTGTTGAACTCGGTCATCACCAGGGTCGGAACCAGCGCGAGCACCCCGATCCGCCGGCCGGCCACGAGGAAGTCCTGCGATCGATGAACGCGGGTGACCCCGACCGCGACAATCGCAACCACGAACGCCGAGAAGCCCAACCAGTCGAGGGGGTCTAGCATGGATTAGCTCGCGCGGATGCCGAGTGTCAGGAGGTCGGATTCACCCCGCTCGGTCGCCGCCCCTTGGACCAACAACTCTGGGGCGTGTGCCGTGAAAAACTCGTCGCACCAGAGGCAGTGGTTGCCCAGTTCCCGCGTCCGCTGCTCGCCGTACTCCTCGCTCAGACCCAAGTACTCGCCCATTTTCTCCGGGAGTCCCTCGTTCAGGGCGCGGTAGACTGGGTGGGCCGCACAGCGGTCGAGTATCCCGATCAGCGGTTCCTTCAGCAGCGACCCGATCGGCCGGCAGGTCATCGGGCAGCACGGGTACACGTCCGCGAGTTGGACGTTCACCTCGCAGCCCGGC
Organism: Candidatus Absconditabacterales bacterium; assembly: GCA_041750055.1. Taxonomy (GTDB): domain Bacteria; phylum Patescibacteriota; class Gracilibacteria; order Absconditabacterales; family Absconditicoccaceae; genus JBGTAD01. Next base: position 1,411 of record JBGTAD010000209.1, read on the forward strand.
TCCAGATAATCGAGGAACCCCTTGGCCCCGCTCCAGTCGGCGCAGAAGCGGTGTTCCGGGCCGGCCTTGGACAGCCCCTTCTGCATCGCCCGGCCGCGGGGCCACAGGGGTCCGATCCACGTCCCCTCGAGCGCTCCCCAGAACGCGAACGTCCGGCACCCGGGGTCGGCCTCTGTCCCGCCCGCGATGCCGTCCGCCGGGATCATCCCCCGCGAGTGGAACTGGTCCTCGAGCAGTTGCCGCCTTTGGATCGTGGCCTTCGGGTGGTACTTGTCCATGCTCGCGATGTCGATCCGGCACACGCCCGCGGCGAGCAGTCGGTCGAGCGTCTCGCCGTCGAGCAGGTCGCCGTTGGTTTGCACCATGAGCTTGACGGCCGCCCCGTACCTCTTGGAGAGCCGGTCGAGCGCGTGAAACAACAGGTCCGGCCAGGCGAGCACCTCGCCCCCGGACAGGATGATCCGGTCGATCGGGACGCGATCCGGGTCGGGGAAATGCGCCACACACCGCGTCACCTCGTCGGCCGTCAGCCCGGGGGCACCCGGTCCGGAGTTGTTGTAACAATGCGGGCAACGCTGGTTGCAGTCCCGCGAAACCACCCAATAAATCGAATCCATTCGCCCCTCCTTTTCTCACCAGCGGACGTTTGTTCGGGTTCAGTCGATGTTGTCGTTATTTGATGGCGAGATCTGCGCCGCGATGACTTTCGCCGGGGTATCGTACCGGAACCGGCTTACATGACCGTCGCAATACAGGAACCACACGCCGCCGGGATCGGGCGATCCCCAACTGTCGGCGACTTGCTCCAGCAGTTTGGGTGCGTCGCGGAGCAAGGTGGCCCCCTTGCGTCCGGTACCCCCGCTGCCGCCGAGGATGATCGGCTCGTCCCAGTACCAGCCGCCGACCTTGACCGCGTCGACGTCCATCGCCTTTTCACCCACCAGGAACGTCTCGGTCAGACCGTCCTTCACCTGGTCCGGCGTCATCACGTTTCCCGCACCGCCCCGCACGACCCGGTCGTTCGCCGCGTAGTCGGTCCGGCCCCACGGGCCGAGCCCGGCGTCGAAGTACGTCCACTTGGCGTACACCGGATCCGCCTTCGGCACGGCTTGCGGCTCGGCGATCCGGCGGGTGCCGATGTAGTAAGTCGGCACGGCCCGGGTGTGATCGGCCTTGCGGAACGCCTCGCCCTCGCCGATGTACGGCAGGATCGCGTACGCCCAGCTCCCGGTCTGGAGCCGACCTGCGCGCTTCGGGTCGCCGTACCCCCAGCGGAACGCCTCGCTGTCGGGGAACCCGGTGCGCACGTTCGGGGTGGTGACGACCTCACTCGGCGGCCCCCCATTTCCGGGGAAGTGCCCGTGCGCCGCGACGTACTCGTTCATGCCCAGGCCGATCGCCCGGAGGTTGTTCTTCGAGATATTCGCCGCCGCGCCGGCACGGGCCTTGGCGAGGGCCGGGAGGAGCAGGCCGAGCCCCAGTGTGACGACGAGTCCGAGTACGAGCACTTCGACTCTTCGAACACCGTTCATAGCTTCTCCCTTTGTTGAAATTTGCGGTCCCCGGCTTCGGCCTCGGGTGCGGAGATCAGGCCGTCGCCGTCCGAGTCGTAGTGTTTGAACTCGTCGTCCGTTCCGATGAACTCGGCCCGGGAAACGTCGCCGTCGCCGTTACGGTCCAGCGCCACGAACCAGGTCGGTCCCGGTCCGCGGACCGGACGAGACTGAGGAACGAGACGCGCCGCAGGACGGGTCACGGCACCGGGCGAGACAGTCACAGACACCACCGGCGAACCGAAATCCGGGGAGCCGACGAACTCCTTGCCTCCCCCGACTTCCGGCATCCTCAACCGTTCCGCGGCGGACCGCAATTCGCGGACGGAGAGCCGCCCGTCGCCGTCGGCGTCTAGGAGTTCGAACCACCCCCGCGCCTGCGGGCGCACGGCGAGCGTCACCACCTCGGCGGCGACCCCTTCGAACCGCAACCGCTCCTTGTGCCGGTCGGCCTGATGAAGCGACTTCGGCGCCCGCGGTTCTCCGCTCGGGAGCGGGCCGGTCGACAACACGTCGAATGTCAATTCGGGGCGGCGTGAGAGGAATCGGTCGCGCTTACCCACCCTGACGGTAACGGTCGCGGTGAGCGGTCCTGACGTTCCCGCCGGGAGTGGCTCGCCGCGACGGAGCACCTCGACTTTGCCCTCGAACCCTTTCCCTTTCGGTTCGGCCGTCAGGAGGTCGGGGACGATTTCGAGCGGCGTCAGGCACTCGTCCCCGTCCGCATCGAACGCGGCCAGAAGCACCTTTGGAGCGGCCTTCAACTCGTCGCGTGAGAGTTTCGAGTCAAGATCGGCGTCGAGAGCACCGAACAGCGCCCGAGTGAGCGGTTCCGCGTGCGGCGAAGGGGGCAGGAGTTCCACCCGCAGTAATCGGCCGTCCGGAAGCAAGTGGTCGAGCGGGTCGCTCCCGTCGGCGGAGGGTTTCCAGCCTCGCAGCAGTTCCGCCTCGCGCTTGGCGAGTGGCCCGGTCGGGGTGTCGATCACGAGGCCAAGTCGGTGTGTCGAATCTCCCACCCGAACCACGAGTTCGTCCGTCTCGGCGAGTGGCGACACGGACATTCCGAGCAACGCGGCCAACAGGGCATGCGTCATGCCAGCACCTCTTTCACGGGCTTGCCGGCCTTATCGACGACGCGGATCGGCCGGCTGATGTTCGAGAGGTTCTGCTTCGTGGTGTCCACCCCGACGGCACTGCACACGGTCGCGAGAAGGTCCGTCACGCCGACCGGACGCTCCTCGACCGCACCGCCGTCCTTGTCGGTCTTGCCGTAAGACTGCCCCCCCCGGATTCCGCCGCCACCGAGAACGACACTCCACGCGTTCGGGTAGTGGTCCCGGCCGGAGTTCCCGTTGATGCGCGGCGTCCTTCCAAATTCTCCCGTCCAGACGACGGTAGTCGTGTCGAGCAACCCCCGCTGCTTGAGGTCGGCCATCAGGGTCGCCCACGCCGGGTCCAGAACCCCGCAGAGTGCCTTCAGCGCGTCGAAGTTGTTGGCGTGGGTGTCCCAGCCGCCGAACGCCCCCGGGACCCGACCGAGGAACACCTCGACGAACGGCACACCCCGCTCGACCAGCCGACGGGCGAGCAGGCACCCCTGGCCGAACAAGTTCCGGCCGTACGCGTCGCGGAGCTTTCGAGGCTCGTCGTCGAGGTCG
>JBGTAD010000210.1:0-2046 GCA_041750055.1 Candidatus Absconditabacterales bacterium
GAGGGACATCACTTCGAACACTGGCACATGGCTGGGGTGGGAGGCAGACGAGTTTCCGTCACGAAACAAACTCAGGTACTTCCGGCTAGGGTCAGATCCCCTCAAGAGCATTGCTTACCTGGGCGGGGCTGTGGACCCCTATGGCAACGCCGTTGAGATCTATTACGACACGAACAAGAGGGTGACCCGCATTGATGACGCCTCCAATGTCCGCTACGTCACCATCAACTATGCGGATTCGACGATCAACTCTTTGATCTCGTCTGTCACCCTGAACTACCCCGGTGGCACTCGGGTTTGGACCTTCAACTACACGTCCGGATATCTGACGCGAATTCTCTGGCCAGACCCCCTCACGGCGGATCCACGGCCTGAGCTGAACTTCAGCTACGACGGAAACTCGAACATTTCAGACATCTACGACTTCAACGGGAACCGCTGGCACTTTGCCTACTCTTCTCAGCCTGCTCAGGGGCCTGGAACAAGCCCGCTTGTCTGCACTTCCATCCATCAGCCAAGCCCCACCACACCAACTGCCAACTACTGGGCAAACGCGACAACCCTGGCCTGGTCTTCAGCCAACATCGGCGGGGCAACGCTCTCTGATGATGAGAAGATCTGCACCATCACAGAGCCTTACAAAAGCTACACTTCGCCCCTTTTCAGAACTCGCAAGCATGTTTACTACTTCAACACTCAAGGGGATACTGCGAAGGGCGGAAACAACTACTTTGAAAACCCCATCAAGGCTGTCGTTGATCCAACGGTCGGCTCCGCCACCTACAACGATCTTTACAATTGGAGGTACGGCGACGGCACCCTCACTCAGTACACAGACCGCCGAGCCAAAGCGTGGAACTTCACCTACGACCCTAGCAACATGGGCCTTGCCTACACAGCCCTCATCCCAGCTAATGGCTATGCTGACGCGCACAGGACCAGCTATTACAACTATGATGCCAGCCGCAGACTCATCCTGACTGATGCCCCGGGCAGGGACACTGCTCAGAGGCTACGCAGCTCCATCTACTACAACACTCAGCACTCGGTCACCAAGACGATTGTTGATCCCAAGGTCAACCCCATTACGGGAGCCACCGCTTGGCCCGCTGGGCTGGACCTGACCACCCAGTACACCTACAGCACTTCAGGTGAGCCAACCGGCTCTTGGTCTGGCACGGACAACCCTCAAACGTTCAGCAGTTTTGATGTTTACGGCAATCCTCGGACAATTACTTCACCTGCGGGAAAAACATCCAGCCTCACCTACAGCACTCTGGGCGACAAGCTGACGGAAACTCCTCCCTCTCCACTCGGCACGACCACCTACACCTATGACAATCTGGGCAGGGTGTCGAGAACCGATCTGCCTGGCGGCGGCTACGCAAGCGTTCAGTACGACGCTGCAGGCAATGCAGAGACCGTGAGGGACCCCAATGGCTGGATAACAACCACGGCCTACGATGGGCTCCTTCGCCTATCCTCTTCCCGCCAGCCAGTTGATGCCGTCCTGGCCAACGACCTGGTCACGACCTATGCTTATGACCCATCTGGAAACGTCCTCACCACAACGAACCCTCGGACCAAGACGACAACGAATGTCTATGATGCCAGGGACTACTGCACCCTCAAGACTTACCCGGACACAAAGACCAGGCAGTGGACTTACAACGGCAACGGAAAGATCGTCACTGCGACTGACGGCAAGGGGCAGGTCATCCAGTTCCTCTACAACGATCTTGGCCAGGTGACAAATGAGCAGAGGATGAACGGCACAACCGTCGTTTACCAGACTGTCTATGCTTACACCCCCAAAGGCGACCGCCTGACTATGCTGGATTCCAGCACCACAACGGCCACTGGTTTTGCCTACGATACAGCGTCTCGGCCCCTGTCCACCTACCAGCCAATTCCAAACAAGACTCTGCTCTATGCCTACGACATATCCAGCAGAAGAATGAATCTGAGCATCTTTGCAGGAACGGCGACGACGGGAACGCCCCTGATGAAGTGGACCTACCAGTTTGATGCCGGCCTGCGGCTTCA
>JBGTAD010000211.1:0-4512 GCA_041750055.1 Candidatus Absconditabacterales bacterium
AGGGTCTCGCCGGCGCGTAGCGCCGCCCGGTCCTTCAAGGCATGGTGCGAGGTGGCGCTGGCGATCAGGAAAGACGCCGCATCGTCGAAGGACATGCCGTCCGGCATGGGAAACACCCGCGACACGTGAACCGCGACCATCTCCGCGTAGCCGCCGAAACCCGTGAACGCGATGACCTTCTGGCCCGGCCGGAAGCGGGATACGGCGGCGCCGACATCGGCCACGGTGCCCGCCACCTCTCCGCCCGGGGCGAAGGGAAAAGGCGGCCTGGTCTGGTACTTACCCTCGGCGGCGAGGCCGTCATAGTAATTCACCCCGCAAGCCGCGACGCGGATCACGACCTCGTCCTCCGCCGCCACCGGCGCGGGGACATCCTCGATGCGTAGGTCCGACCAGGGACCGAATGCGTGGCACAGAACCGCTTTCATCTCGACCTTCGGCGCCATGAGGGCGACCTCCATGCTGATGGGCCAGAAGGGTCGGGAGGGGCATCGTCTGATTTGACTATTGGGCGCGATCCACCCGGCCATGCGCCATAGTCTGTTAGGACGATGACTGGAGGGTCTTGTCCAGCGAACGTCTGGCAGGCTGCGGCGAGAGCACCTTCCCGACAGGGAAACGGGGCGGTTCTGGCCGGATGCCGGATAACCCGGGAGGAAAACAATGAAGAAGCTGCTGCTGGCGACGACGGTTCTGGCCACCGCAACGTTCGCCGCGAATGCACAAGACAACAGCGTCAAGATCGGCGTGCTCAACGACCAGAGCAGTTCGTTCTCCGCCATCGGCGGCATCGAGACCGTAAGGGCCGTCGAACTCGCGATCAAGGACTTCGGCGGACAGGTGCTCGGCCAGCCGATCGAACTCGTCTCCGCCGACCACCAGAACAAGCCCGACGTCGGCCTCGCCATCGCCCGCGAATGGTTCGAGCAGGACAATGTCGACGTGATCGCCGACATGGCAAACTCGGCGATCTCGCTCGGCGTCAACACGCTGATCGGCGAGAAGAAGAAGGTCGGCCTGTTCGTCTCGCCGCTAACCGACCGCCCGACCGAGGCCGACTGCAACGGCCACGTCGTCGCATGGGCGTACGACGCCTATTCGACCGTCGGCACGACGGTGCAGGCACTGCTCGGCGAAGGCCGCAAGAGCTTCTTCGTCCTGTCGCCAGACTACGAGGCCGGCAAGGTACAGGAATCCTGGGTCGAGGCCGCGGTGACCAAGGGTGGCGGCGAGATCAAGGGCAAGATCCGCGCCCCGCTCGGCACGACGGACTTCTCCTCCTACCTGCTGCAGGCTCAGTCCTCCGGCGCCGAGGCGATCATCATGAATCTGAACGGACCCGAACTCATCAACGCGATGAAGCAGGTCCAGGAATTCGGCATCATCGAGGCCGGGCAGAAGATCGCGGTGACCTTCCTGCACCAGGCCGACGCCCGCTCGATCGGCGTCGAGGCCCTGAAGGGCGTGCGCGCCTCGACCCCGTGGTTCTGGAAGAAGGACGCGGATTCGGAGGCGTTCGGCCGTCGCATGATGGAGATCACCGGCAACGCGCCGGGCTGGATTGCCGCCGGCACCTATTCCGCGGTGACCAACTACCTGAAGGCGGTGGAAAAGGCCGGCACCGACGAGTCCGAGGCGGTGCTCAAGGCGCTGCGCGAGATCGAGATCAAGGACTTCTTCGTGCAGAACGGCAAGCTCTACCCGAACGGCCGCCTGGTCCACGACATGTACCTGCTCGAGGTCAACGCCCCGGCGGACGTCAAGGAGAAGGACGACCTGTTCAAGCTGGTCGCCACCGTACCGGCGGACAAGGCGTTCAAGCCCTACTCCGAGAGCGCCTGCAAGCTCTAGCGGCGTCCTTTACTCCTCCGCCGAGCGGTCGCCGCCTGCGTGGCGACCGCTCGTGCATTCCCACATCGCACGGAGGAACGTCCGTCTTGCGTGGCTACATGATTTTCGAACTCGAGATCACCGACCCCGACGCTTGGGCCGAGTACCGGCGGGTTGCCGGACCGCTGATGGATGCGGCCGGCGCGAGGCTCGTGGTGCGCAGCGACCGAATCGAACCGCTCGAGGGCGGCTGGAACCCCGTCAGCATCTCGGTCGTCGAGTTCCCGAGCTTCGAGGCCGCTCACGACTACTACCACTCGGAAGCTTACCAGGCGACGGTGCCGCTGCGGGAAAAGGCATCGCGCGGGCGCGGGATTCTGGTGGGCAGCGGCACATGACCATGTCCGGGGCGGACAACATCATCGAGGCGCGCGGCCTCACGAAGCGTTTTCACGGCTTCGCGGCGGTGTCGGGCGTGGACCTCGACGTGCGCCGACATTCGATCCATGCGCTGATCGGCCCGAACGGCGCCGGCAAGACCACCTTCTTCAACCTCATCACCAAGGTGCACCAGCCCAGCGAGGGCACGATCCGCTTCAACGGCGAGGACATCACCGCCGACAGCCCGGCCCGCGTGGCGCGGCGCGGCATCGTGCGGTCGTTCCAGATCTCGGCGATCTTTCCCCGCATGAGCGTCGCGGAAAACGTTCGCATCGCATTGCAGCGGCCAACCGGCGTCTCGTTCCGCTTCTGGCAGAGCGAGCGGACGCTGTCCGTGCTCGAAGGGCGGGTGGACGAGTTGCTCGACGCCGTCGGGCTCCTGCCTCTGCGCGACCGGACGGCCGCCGGCCTGCCCTACGGCCAGAAACGTGCTCTGGAACTCGCAACGACGCTGGCCCTGCAACCGGAACTGCTTCTGCTGGACGAACCGACGTCCGGGCTGGGCGGCGAGGATGTCGAGCGGATTTCCGATCTCATCCGCCAGGTCGCGGCCAACCGTACGATTCTGATGGTGGAGCACAACCTGTCGGTCGTGTCGCGGCTCGCCGACAAGATCACGGTGCTGGCGCGCGGCCAAGTTCTCGCGGAAGGGCCTTATTCGGTGGTGTCGACCGACCCTCGCGTCATCGAAGCCTACATCGGAGGCGACGAATGAGCGGGCTTGGCGTACGCGACCTGCGAGGCTGGTACGGCGAGAGCCAGGCGCTGCACGGCATGAACTTCGATGTCGCGCGCGGCGAGGTGGTGACGCTTCTCGGCCGCAATGGCGCCGGCAAGACGACGACCCTGCGTGCCGTCATGGGCCTCCTGCGGAAGCGCTCCGGGGAGGTCCGCTTCGGCGGCGAAAACCTCACCGGGCGCATGCCCGAATACATCGCCCGCCGGGGCATCGCCTACTGTCCCGAGGAGCGCGGCATCTTCGCCAGCCTGACGGTCGAGGAAAACCTCTTCCTGCCGCCGGTCGTGGCGGAGGGCGGCATGGCGCTGGACGACATCTACGCGCTGTTTCCCAACATCGCCGAGCGGCGAAACAGCCAGGGGACCAAGCTTTCCGGCGGCGAACAGCAGATGCTGGCCATTGCCCGCATCCTGCGCACAGGCGCGACGCTGCTCCTCTTGGACGAGCCGACGGAGGGTCTCGCGCCGGTCATCGTGCAGCAGATCGGGGCGGTGATCCGCAAGCTCAAGGAGCGCGGCTTCACCGTGCTGCTCGTCGAGCAGAACGTGCGGTTCGCCGCCAGGCTCGCCGACCGACACTACGTGGTCGAGCATGGCACGGTGATCGACACGCTGACGGCGGCCGACGTCGCGGGCGACTTCGCACGCATCCAGAACTACCTGAAGGTGTGAGCCGGCCATGATGACGCTCCTCGGCATTACTCCGCAGCTGCTGTTCGGCCAGGTCCTGATCGGCCTCATCAACGGCGTGTTCTACGCCATGATGAGCCTCGGCGTGGCGATCATCTTCGGCATGCTGCGCATCGGCAACTTCGTGCACGGCGCGCAGTACATGCTGGGCGCGTTCGGCGCCTGGTACCTGATGCACCTGCCGGACCTCTTTCCCGGACTCGGCCTGCCCTCGCTCGGCTACTGGTGGGCGCTGATCCTGGTGCCGCTGGCCGTGGGCCTGATCGGCGCGATCATGGAGCGCCTGTTCATCCGCCGCGTCTACGATCTCGAGCACGCCTACGGCCTCCTGCTCACCGTCGGTCTGGCGATGGTCATCGAGGGCCTGTTCAACGTCGGCTACGGCGCCGCCGGTCAGCAGTACAACATTCCCGATTCGCTCAAGGGCGGCGTCAATCTCGGCTTCATGTTCCTGCCCTACTACCGGCTCTGGGTCATCGTGGCCGGCATCGCGGTCTGCATCGCGACCTGGTACACGATCGAGCGCACCAAGCTCGGCGCATACCTGCGCGCCGCGACCGAGAACCCGGACCTCGTCCGCGCCTTCGGCATCAACGTGCCGCGCATGCTGATGCTGACCTATGCCTTCGGCGTCGGTCTGGCGGGGCTGGCCGGCGTCATGGCCGCGCCGATCTACCAGGTCAGTCCGCAGATGGGGCAGTCGATCATCATCACCATCTTCGCCGTGGTGGTGATCGGCGGCGCATGTGGAGGGACGGCAACGGGACGGTGCCGCCGATCCGTATGTCTAAGGGACCCAGGGGCTCGAAGCCG
>JBGTAD010000212.1:0-2829 GCA_041750055.1 Candidatus Absconditabacterales bacterium
CCGCTACCTCAAGAAGCAGGTCAAGGACAGCGTCTTCGGCTACGGCCCCCTCGAGGACCTGCTGCGCATGCCAACCGTGACCGAGATCATGGTGGTCGATAGCGACAAGCTGTACATCGAGAAGAACGGCGTCCTTGAGAAGTCAGGCCGGCGATTCGTCTCCAACGAGGTGACGGTGTCGGTGATCGAACGGATCGTCGGCAAGGTTGGCCGGCAGATCAACAAATCGGTTCCGATGGCCGACGCGCGCTTGCTCGACGGCAGCCGCGTGAACGCGGTGATCGACCCGATCGCCGTCAGCGGCCCCTGCTTGACGATCCGCAAGTTCCCCTCCAAGAAGCTCCGCGTGGAGGACCTGATCGCTAAAGGGTCGCTCACCCGCAGCGCCGCCTTGTTCCTCGACGCCGCCGTTGTCTCAGGTAAGAACATCCTGATCGCCGGGGGGACGGGCACCGGCAAGACGACGATGCTCAATTGTCTGAGCGATTTTATCCCGGACAAGGAACGCATCGTCACGATAGAAGACACCGCCGAGCTCCAGCTGCAGAAAGAGCACGTGGTGCGCATGGAGACAAAAACGGCGAACGCCGAGAAGAAGGGGGCTTACGAGATCCGCGACCTCGTCAAGAACTCGCTCCGCATGCGGCCTGACCGGATCGTCGTTGGCGAGTGTCGAGGCCCCGAAGCCCTGGACATGCTTCAAGCCATGAATACCGGGCATGACGGGTCCATGACGACTATCCACGCAAACACCTCGCAAGACTGCATCCTGCGATTGGAAGTCCTTGTCCAGCAGGCGGCCAATCTGCCGCTCGAGTCGATCCACCGGCAAATCGCCTCGGCGATTGACCTCGTGGTCCAGTTGACGAGGCTCCGCAACGGCGCCCGATGCGTCACACAGATTACCGAGTTCGTCGCCTACGACGATGTCGTACGCAGGATTATCACCAAAGACCTCTTCAGCCGCGACACCTCCGTCGATCAAGCTCCCCTCTTGCCAACGGGCTCGGTGCCGACCTTCATGGGCGAACTGGTCGAGAAGGGCCTCATCGACCTAGGGGTCTTTCTCCTATGATCGCCGCCGCCGACTTCTTGACGATGTCTCTCGTGTCTTCCGCCATGGTAGGCGTGGCGACGACCTTGCTCGTAATGTGGTTGGGCCCGACTTGGGACAGCTACTCTCGCGCGTACCTCGCCGACTTGGCCCCTCGCCTGGACGCGCTAGGCCTCGCCGAATCCGGAAAAGAGGGTCTCTTTCGCTGGTGGGGCATTGCCCTGTTCTTCGTCGCGTTTGGTGTCGGCATTATTGGGGCCATGCCCCCCGTCGCGATTGGGCTGACGTATCTCGTCTTCGTGGCGCCGAAGATGATCCTCGACAACATGATCAGTTCTCGCCGCAAGAAGTTGCGAGACCAGATGGTGCGGGCCTCCGCTTCCTTGGCGAATTCGGCGCGTGCGGGGTTGTCACTTCCCCAAGGTCTCGAGGTGGTGGCGGCCGATACGCCCCAGCCTCTTCAGGGAGAATTTAAGTCGATCGTCCACAATTACCGCGGCGGCATGCCGCTCCGCGAAGCTTTGCGCCGAGTCGAACGCAAGCTCGACATCGAGGCCTTCACCATTTTTACCTCGGCGATACTCGTCTGCCTCGACCGCGGGGGCGACATCATGTTTGCGCTTGACCGGATTTCTACGGGGTTGCAAGACATGCAACGCCTCGAACGGAAGCTCGAGGCCGACAGCGCGTCGGGGAGACAGATGGCCACTGTCCTGGCCGTCTTTCCGCTCTTCTTTCTGGTGATGTTCGCTGTCCTCGACCCGCTATCGACTTCGTTCCTGTTCGAGACCTTGCCCGGGCAGCTTGTCCTGTTGATCGTCGGCGCCACGGTTTACCTGGCGGTGCGATGGTGCATGCGGATCCTCACGATGGACTTCTGAGAATCAGGTTGGATCGTGGAACTACTAGCCTATGCACTCTCGGCGCTCGCGGCAGGAGGCATTTCCTGGGCGATCCTCGACGTCGCGACTTGCCCGCGCGTCGTCGATCCAAAGTTGGGCCGCTTCGAGGAGGAGCGACGCGGAGTCCTCCGGTCGGCCTATACAACTTTCCGTGTCTTTGAGCCTTGGATCGACGAGCTGGCGGAGTTCATCGAGAGGAGGAGCCCCAAGTCTCTCTCGAAGGTCCACGACAGCCTGATCGGCAGCGGCGCGCCTCCCTCGTTGAAGCCTCAAGAGTTTCTGGCGATGACCTATGTCCAGGCCATCGGCTGGGGCGTCGGTGGAGCGCTGCTGGGCGCTGGCCTGGGTGGAGTTGGCGGAGCGGCCTTCTTTGGACTGGTAGGTCTTTTGGCCTACAAGGCTTATGCCACTCACTCGCTTCGAACCCGCTCGAATAAACGACGACGATCGATGCGTCGTCGTTTTGCGTCGTCGATGGAGCTGATGGCGCTGATGATGGAGGTCGGCGCGACATTTCCTGAGGCGCTAAACTCTGTCGCGGCCGAAGCGAGCGACCACGCTCTGGGGGTCGAGTTGAACCGTCTGCTACGGGACCTTTCACTCGGAAAGCCCCGCACCGAGGCTCTCCGAGCCTTTGCCGACCGGATGGCAGACGAAGACTCGAAGGACCTCATCGCCGCCATCGTGCAAGGTGAGACCTTGGGCACCCCGCTTGCGAAATCGCTCCGTGTGCAGGCCGAGCAACTCCGTCTGAAGCGATCGCAGTGGGCTGAGAAGGCGGCCGAAGAGTCGAAGGTCGCCCTGGTCTTTCCCGCCATGCTGATCATGGCGGCGTGCCTGGTGATCGTCGTAGCCCCCTTCGTACTCAGCGCG
>JBGTAD010000213.1:0-1547 GCA_041750055.1 Candidatus Absconditabacterales bacterium
CGCAGAAGCAGGCATAAAATACGTTTCCTTGACAACCAAACACCACGATGGCTTCTGCATGTGGGATACCAAAACGACAGACTACAAGATCACTGGACCGGACTGCCCCTTTCACACAGATCCCCGAGCCGATGTCTTTAAGGGTCTCTGCGATGCCTTCCAAGCCAAGGGAATGGCGATCTCTGCCTACTATTCAAAAGCCGATTGGCACACTGAAACCTATTGGGATAAATCTAAGCCCATCACCACGCGCCAGGCAAACACATCCGGAACCCCCGCTTGGAATGACTTTGTCAAGTTCACCCACCAGCAGATTCGTGAGCTGATGACAGGCTACGGCAAGATCGATATTCTATGGCTTGATGCCGGCTGGGTAAAGAAAGAGAGGAACGAAGACCTTGATATGGCGGGCATGGCCGACATGGCCAGAGAGCTTCAGCCCGGCTTGATCATTGCCAACAGGACAGTCGGTGATGACTTCGAAGACTTCATCACCCCCGAGCATCAAATTCCAGATGAGCCCCTTGATGAACCCTGGGAATCATGCCTCTGCATGGCAGAAAACTGGAAGTTTCACCCACGCGACAAGTACCGGCCGACCAGCGAAATCCTAAGGATGCTGATCGAAATCGTCTCCAAAGGCGGCAATTTCTTGCTCGGAGTCGGCCCGACACCTGAAGGAGAATTCACTCCCCAAGCGGTCGAAAGGCTTAAGGAAATCGGGGTCTGGATGAAGGTGAATTCAACCGCCATTCACGGCACCCGCGCTATTGCTCCCTACTCAGATGGATCAGTTCGATTCACGTGCAGAGGCAGCCAAGTCTTCGCCTTTTTGATGGATGAACACGCCAGAGAGTTTTCGGCTCTGGTACCAAAGGAAGGCAGCGAAGTTAAAATCCTCGGCCTCGATCAGCCCGTTGAGTGGTGCATGACCGAAGATGGGCGAGTCCAGATGAGCCTGCCGCCAGAGGCAGAAAGCCTGCCACGCCCCCTTGTTGTTACTTATGATTTGAACTAGAACTTCAGCTTCTTCAGAATTCCTTAAGGGGTACAGTCACTTGATGTTGGCCCCTGCTCTGGCTTTGGCGCTTGTCAGCACCCAAGCCTCCCTGCCCGCCATCGATGCCGGGTCCGTGTACGGAATGAAGACCTACACGACAAACCCAGAGTTTGGTTTTCTGCCCGACAAGTACGTCTTGGGGTTCGCCCCAGCAGATATGGACAGCATCACCATGGCGGTAAAAAAGGGCGCCACTCAAGTCACAAAGGGCGGTTTCTACCCTACTGATACTCCCTACAATGCCTTCAAAGTTCTGCGCTACCAAGCCGAGCAGAAGCGCAGTTTTCTTCCAGGTTTCAGGTGCAAACGAACCAGCAAAGACCGCTCCCACCCCAGCCACAATCGTCAGCAGTCCAGCCGCCGGAGCAATAAAGCCAGGGTTCAATCCGGTCAATCGGCTCAGCAGACTGCCAGCCAAAGAAAAGCCCACCAAGCCTAGATAAGCCTTTAACCAAGGCGTCATTTCAGCCGCTTCTTCCACTCATCC
>JBGTAD010000214.1:0-2359 GCA_041750055.1 Candidatus Absconditabacterales bacterium
TGCCATTTGAACTCGCCAAACGCACACGTTTCAACAGAGCCGAGACTTTCATGCAAATACTCTAATCGTTTATTGGCCGCTTTTGTTTCCGTTATTTGGGTTTGGCCCATCGTCTTTTTTGCCATCGTCTTTTTTGCCATCGTCGCCTGCAGCACGACGGCGACCGGCTTTTTGCTTTAAATCTTGCAGTTCTTCATCGCTCAACTTGATGATTTCCCCGAACAAGTGCCCCCCCACCTCTCCATGCTTCCAGGTGCCACTGTATTGCCCTTCGTGTACGATGACTCTCGCATCGAATGTTCCAAAACCGGGGATCGTCATTTGATCTACAGTGATCACCGGCGTTTCCCCAGCCCATTTGATTTCCATGGTCATGGGCACCGTGAGGTCATGCTCGCCGTATTTGATTCTTGCCGTGATGGTCCAATAATCCTCGTTGTCTAGTTTGTCAGTCCTCAGAATAAAATATTCCTCAGGAGCCAGTTTTGTTTCGCGACCAGACACCGTAAAATTTCCCACAAACTTTACCCCGGACATATCCTGGCTCAATTTTTTGAATCGCACGGTCTCGTCGGTCACCTCCGGTTCTTGATGGGTCTCGGTTTTGTCCTGGGCTGCCATCTCATGATCGTCGCCGAATTGGCCGAGTTGGCTATCACTTGCCACCAGAATTCCACTGGCGACTAAAATTACGATAAACGACGACAATTTGCTGAAAAACATTTCCGCACCCATTTTTTAGAAAACCAACAAGACTGAGGAGCCTGCAGAGGACTCTAAACCTTATTTTACTGTTTTCACAAACCGAAGGTTCAGAATTCGACCGGATTTACAATAAATTGCGCATTCAATTAAAAAACTCGCTGATCCTGATCAGCGAGTCTATTGGGTTAAAAGCAAGTTTCGGCAGGGCATCAACCGAGTTAGAACGAAATTTCTTCCATCAATTCAGCTATCAGATGGATCGGGTCAGCGGGCAACTTCGATGTCAACGATTCAGACCTAATAATTCGGTCGCGATCCAGACGTGCTTTGCTCGCAGGCGTTTCGACTTCGTTGAAAATAGCCCCGGTCAATTCTGACTGGAAGGATCCGGAGTAATCCATCGGAGCAAACATCAATCCCGGATTCTTGATATCATCCCCGCCAGACTTGCCACCACCGCCGTTGACCGGTGGAAGATACGATTCACCGCCCCCGCCCCCTTTGCCAGTAAACGACTGTCGCACCAGCAGGCTTGCCAGGGCAGCAAAATTCGATTCGCCACCCAAATCTTCAATTCGTACCGTTAACGCACCGTCAGTGACTCGAGCGCGAAAGCGTCGATTTAAAACTTCACCAGCGGCTGTCGAAATAACCGCTACCGGTTGACCTTCGATCCATATCCTCACGTTGTCACGTACGGCGGAGGGATCTCCCAAACCAATCACAACGGAATACGAACCGGGTTCCAAATCGATTTCAAACGTGCCGTCCTGAATTAGGGCAAAATCTCGGGCTACGGCACCGCCAATCCCCGTATCGACAAATTCTAGCTCAGCAGCACCATGGGTCCATCCCATACCCCGATCCGCCGTGTGAACCATGTCCATCATTCCAACCCCACGACTGGACACCGGAGAGTGATAAGGACCAAAATCAATAAGGGTACCCAATGACCATGGTTCATCGTCGACGATGGTCGCCGTTCCAGCCGAGTCGATAATCATTCCGCCATCGACATTAAAAATATTCAAACCAAATTGTTCGTGGTTCTCCATAATCCGGTCCCCGAACACCTCGACCTGAACTGTCTTCACCGTCTCACCCGGCAAGAAAATCAGCGTATCGGCAACACCCGTAAAGTCTTCACCCGCGGTGGCACCATGAGCCATGCCCATGATGGTCGTTTGATAATCGACAAATACAGCGCGTGTCGTGGCAGCAGACAAGCTGATTTCAAAATCCACAAACTGCGAGCCTGTTTCAGATTCAACGATATCACCCACAACATCAGACACAACGAGATCGGGAATATAGACATCGGGTATGATGTCGATAAACAGCGACCATGCGTTCAAAGTGCCCGTGTCTCCGCCGGCATCGTCACTTATCTCCAGGGTCCAAGTGCCAGTGATACTCATGCCGTCAACAGTCGACAACGAACCCACGGGCCGGAAGGATCCCGTGAATGGCGCCGCACCGGCACCAATGGCCACCGTTGCTTCGTCATCCAAATAAGTATTCGTGAAATTGTCTCCGTTACCTCCAATGTCCTGGAACAATTCAATGCGAGTCGAACCATCGCTAGAAATCAAGAAAACATCGAGGTCCGAAACCCAAGTATGTGTGATGTCCAGCATCAGATCCAGATCGGCAA
>JBGTAD010000215.1:0-1565 GCA_041750055.1 Candidatus Absconditabacterales bacterium
CCGCATTTCATCATCAATGCCATCCGTGCGCATGCAGATGATCTGGATAGCGCGGCGAAAAATATCGTTGACGAGGCCTACGCACAAGGGAGTACGGATAACCTGACCACGCAAATTGTCAGGGTCGACAATTTACCCGAACAAGATGCCAATGAGCGGTATCAACAGTTAACTGAATTACCGTTTCCACCGGTCCTGGAAGCACGAAAAAGTTTTGATGGGTACACCATTATCCGAGAGGTCCACGCCAGCAGCCGTAGTCACGTTTACCTGGCGGTGGACGCTGATACCGACACGCCAGTCATTATAAAAACGCCGTCCATTGACCGGCAACACGATGCCGCTTACCTGGAACGCTTTCTCACCGAAGAGTGGATCGCCCGCCGCATCAATAGTGCCTATGTGGTGAAACCCTGCTTGCAGACCCGCAAACGTAATTATCTTTATATCGTCACCGAGTTTATTGACGGCCAGACATTGACACAGTGGATGATCGACAATCCGAAACCCGATCTGGCAACGGTGCGTGGCATCGTTGAGCAGATTGCCAAAGGGTTATATGCGTTTCATCGACTGGAGATGCTGCATCAGGATCTCAGACCCGACAACGTGATGATCGACAGCACCGGCACGGTAAAGATCATTGATTTTGGTTCCGCGCGAGTGGCCGGCATTATGGAAATCAGCACACCGCGCGAGCGAAACAACCTGCTCGGCACGGCACAATATACCGCGCCAGAATACTTTCTCGGCGAAAGCGGGTCATCACATTCGGATCTGTTTTCGCTGGGGGTAATTACCTATCAAATGCTCTGCGGCAAGCTTCCGTATGGCGCTCAAGTCGCAAAATCCAGAACCAAAGCCGCACAAAACAAATTAACCTATACCTCGGTGCTTAATGACCAGCGCGAGATCCCCGCCTGGATCGATGATGTTCTCAGGAAGTCTGTGCATCCGCAGCCGCACAAGCGTTATGAAGAATTATCCGAGTTTATTTTTGAACTGCGCCATCCCAATAAAGCATTTCTCAACAAGGCCCGTCCGCCGCTGATGGAACGTAATCCAGTACTTTTCTGGAAAAGCCTGTCGATTATTCTATTGATGGTGATCGCCATCTTATTAATCAAGAGTGCGTAAAACCTCGCCCTTCAAGGGTGGCGACCACATCCACCACCGGCGCACGGAGCCGATTTCTCGTTAACCTCCGGTAGCAGGCGGCGTATGGTGGAACATTCATCCCCGTGGAGAAATTGCTATGTTCCAGGTCACGCGAAACGGCGATAAACGCCTCAACGTAGAGTTTTCCGGAACGCTCGACAGCGATGAAATGCGCGCCGCGCTAGATCAGTTGAGCGAAAAATCCGAAGGCATCGAGCACGGCCGAATGCTGTATCGAATCGGTGATTTCGCGCTGCCTTCCTTGGGCGCAATAGGTGTCGAGTTGTCGCACATCCCGCAACTGTTCAGGTTTGTTCGACGGTTCGACCGCATGGCTGTCGTGGCGGGCAAGGAATGGGTGAGAAAAGCCAGTGAGATCGAGGGTGTGCTGATTCCGGGCCTGCAGA
>JBGTAD010000216.1:0-1973 GCA_041750055.1 Candidatus Absconditabacterales bacterium
GCTGGTTCTATAAACAAATTATAGAGTGATTCTACGTACTCAATATCCGGAGTTTGTTTATAATGTTTCCAAAGGGCAAATACAATACTAGCTGTTTCATCTTCTTGAATTGGTAATTCTGGAACACCACGTTGCATCCAAGAATGCCAAGAACTCCCAAGCGACCCATCAGTAAGGTACTTGTGCATGAGATACCCAGCCGGCTCTTGGCACGTCGCAATAAACGAAAAGAAACGGCGTGCAATATCATGATATCCCATAGTATCAAAAACATGGGCGATCATTGCGCCGTCGCGCGGCCACACATAACTATAGGTATCTCGACCATGATGGAGCATATCAGTATCGCTGGAGGCAATGATCCCACCACGGTTATCGGTATGGACACGCATGGTGATGAGTGATTGTCGAAATAATGTAGTCACTGCCTCAGACAATGGACTCGTGTCAATTTGTGCTTGGGTAAGCCACGCTTCCCAAAAGGCTTCTGCCGAGCGCATCAATCGACTGGGCGTTTCATCAATGACAAGCTGATCAAGGGTATGCACTTCAGGAATTGAGGTGCCACACACAACCCAATATTCAATACAACTCGATTTTTTTTTCTCAAGCGTACAGGACATACCAATGACTGAATCGACTGATCCGTGCTCGATGGAATTTTTTTCTAAGTGTCCATCATATGCATCAAAATACGCACCCTCCTTTCCCTCAATTCCAAATAGACCAATGGTGTACTCAGTAAATTGAGTACCGTCGATAGTAGCATTAATCAAAAAGGTATCCTTGTCTTTGTAATGAATAATCGCACCAACACGCGGATCGTACAATGCTGTATCACCTCGTCGCGACTCAGCGATTCGAAATTGCTGTGAGAAAAATAGTTTTATCGACTTTGTTTCTTTACCAGTATTAGTAACCGTGAATCGACGCAAAAAAATATTTTTTTCGTTGTGCACTTCGTCATCACTCATCAGAATGATTCCCGAAGAGTGCTCAGCCAAAAAACCACCAGTGACACCACTTGTCGGTAATCCAAATGAAATTTTCCAACTCGGATCATCAAGCCAATACAATATGTCATCAATGTATGCACCAATCCGATGTACAAAACTGCCACTGGCCCCACTGATGTGGTTTGTTTGACCAATGTAGGGATAATAAAAATCACGCACTTGACCTCGATAATCAAAACCAACTAAAATATTTCCGTTACCTAACGTATATGCTCGGGCCATAGTATCTTACCAATCGTATTGCTTAAGATGACGAACTACTACCACTTTTGCTGATCGTGGAGTCTTCGCCTTACGCAAAGCAGCTGCACACTGTGCATCTTCAAGGACGTGCTCAACCCACTCTGCAAAATCATTCTTCTGCTTTGTCACGTGGTAGTCAAAAATCATTTTTTCAATGAGTGAAAAAGTAGTAGCCAGATCAAGTAGTGACGACAGCACTTCACCGTTATTCATCCAAAACTTTTTATCCTCTGGCGCAAGTGGTAGCGGCTTTTTGAATTCTACGTTTTGGTTACGGGTCTTTGGGACAGTCACTACTGGAACAGCTGCTCCTTTTACCGCTCGCTTCTTGGCTGATGTGGGTTTAGTCTTTTTAACAACAGAACGTTTTGCCAGACGAGTACTCGTCGCGGAACTTTTTACCACTTTTTCTTTTACCGTCCTATTTATTTTTTGACTAGAGATTTTTTTCATAAAGAACTAAAAGATTAACGTAATGGAACGCTGCGTTTACGCAAGTGTGCCCACCAAGCCTTTACACGCATCCACCATGTTACAGCCAGTGTGACACTAGGAGCCTCGGCTTCAATCGCTCGTGATTGCGCTCGCAGCAATGCCTGCTGTATTCGTAATTGTAAATCAGAAAGCGCATTCATGAAAGCGATATATGCGTCATATGGGGATTGGTACGGACTAAAATAGGCATGGACATCACCATCATTACTCCATTTCGTA
>JBGTAD010000217.1:0-1857 GCA_041750055.1 Candidatus Absconditabacterales bacterium
CGAGGGAACTTCGTTTGTCTTTGAAGGTAGGGCACCGGCCTGTTCGGCTTGCGCTCATGAGCCAAACGTAGTGACTGATGGCGAAGTCATCCCTGATGAGATTACCGATACAGCGGAAGTCATCAAGGATTCGCTCGATGATATTCTGGTTACCGCAACTGATGTGACGTTTGCGGAGCACGTTAACTCCAAGTCCGGAACGGTTCTTGTTGACTTCTACGCCGATTGGTGTGGCCCATGTAAAGTCCAGGGCACAATTCTGGCTGACTATGCGCGCAGCAATCCAGGCGTCTCCGTTGTCAAAGTGAATGTGGACGAGAGTACCGAATTGGCTGCCAAGTTCAAAATCACAGGCATTCCGGCCCTCAAAGTCTTCCGAGGAGATGTGCTGTCGGCCGAGCACGTTGGGCTTGCTGATGCTTTAACGCTCGATGAATTGTTGGATGGACAGCAATGATTCCTTCCGGCACGATGCCCATTCTTAGGCAACTATACCCAGGCCTGGCTGTAGGGAGGCGAGATGCACACGAAAAGAACAGTGTTCGTAAGTGGCGTATTCACCAAACGTTTCTGCTGGCCGGTCGTCGCAAGCGCCTTTTGCCATCTGGTTCTTGCTTTGGCGGCTGCGTCGTTGCTGATCGAACTACCGCCACATGACGTGTTCCAGTTGGAGCTTAGGTCGCAAGACCCGGAAATTTCCGAGTTGGAGGTGACCGCTCATTTTGAAGTTCCGCCTCTTAAGGTCGAGATCGAAACGCAAGTCGAAATCGAAGATGTCGTAGTTCCCAGCATTAACTTGGACGTTTCGCTGGTCAGCCTCGGTGGCTTACAAGGAGGGGTACCAACTGAGGCGCTTTCGAGCCAGATGATTAAGGCAATCGGCAGGTCAACATCTGGCGCTGGGCAAGGCAGTGGAGACGTAGAACGCGGGTCAGGCAATGGCCGGGGTGGCATCGGAGCTTACGAGCCCTTTAACGCATTGCTGGAGAACTTAAGGCAAGGACTTGATCTGGTCATCGTGTTTGACAGCACGGGCAGCATGGAACGCGAGATTAACATCATGAAACTGAACTTCATGCATCTCGCCACGCGGCTCATGGAAGTGCTACCGAATACTCGCATCGCCTGTGTAACCTACAAAGATACAACCGACATTCCGGTCGTAGCGTACTCAGCGCTAACCAATGAACTTCGTCACGTTCACTCCTTTCTGTCGCAGGTACAAGCGTCCGGTGGTGGACAGGACATCCCCGAGGCCGTCGAACTGGGCCTCTGGCAGGCTATCGACGGCTATCCTATGCGAGGTGACGCTGTGAAGGTCGTCCTTCTTTTCGGAGATGCACCGCCACGCCCGGACGGATTCAAAAAGGCAATGATCTTGGCTGAACAGTTTTCATCGAATCCCAAGAGCTTTATCAGCACGGTTTCCGTCCGTCGTTTACAGCCTATCCCTGAGTTCTCCCACATCGCTTCCGCTGGTGGAGGGGACGCAATGATTCTCGGCAATGGAAACATCCTCCAAGAACTGCTTTTGTTGATCTTCAGGCAGACACACCGTGAGAAAGCTGCTCGTATTCTAAACATCAACAATTAGTTGACTGCTTTAGAGCCAACGAAGCTCCCTTTTTTTTTGCTGAATAGGATATGACCTTTGAAAGATCAACCGTCGGAGGTTCCGTCTAGACAAAGACTCCGGTTAGCAGCAAGCGGCCGGTGAACACGCAGGCTGCGTAGATCCACGTTGGCTGTTCCACGATTTGAGGAATCAAGTCAACAGCCAATGCGGGTGGCAGATGCAGGCGAATCGTCTTGATTACCTATACCGATTGCCATGCTCAACATAGTTAAGACAATGAT
>JBGTAD010000218.1:0-2274 GCA_041750055.1 Candidatus Absconditabacterales bacterium
CCCTAATCGTGAGAAACCAGAACCTTGCTTCAAGCGAAGGCCTGATCTGGGCAAGAAAATTATCGTCAAACAGGCGCTCAGGGCATGACAGCTTCACTGCCGAGACGTGAGCCCGTAGACGACTTAAGGCCTCTGGGAAAGAAAATCAGAAAGGGGAAATTGGGCCAAACGGCAAGCCAATTACTCGACAATCGCTTCTAAGATGAGCGATGCGGCTTTTCGCACGGCCTCAGGGGACTGGGTGAGTTGCGCCTTGTCTCCGCGATAGAGCTGAATGTAGTCGGAGCTTGCGGTTCCAGCATCGAGACCGATGGCCTGGGCTACAACAAAGGCGACGGCTTCGGCTTCAAGCTCTCGGCTGGTCTTGGTGGAGCCTTTCCTTTCATCACCGTGATGAAGGATCTCGTGAGCAAGCTCGTGAACCAGTGTCGTGAATTCCTGTGAAGGGTCAAGCCCTTCTTTGAGCGCGATCTTTCCGCCTCTGGAAACACCTAACGCACCTCCGAGCTGATCGCTGTACTCAAGCTCAATTGAAAGTTGCCTGACCAGGCTCTTCAATCTCTCGGAGTAGTCGCCCGGATCTCCAGTGACCTTGGCGAACTCTGGCAGAGGTTCGCCGTCGGTTTGAGTTACGTCGAAAACATAGACCACGCGGAACCTGATTGATTTTTCTTCTTCCTTATCGGCTTCATTTTTTGGGGATTCGGGCTCTTGGTTTTTGAAGGTCATTGGCGCGAGAATCGCGATTCCCTTCTCTCCAGCCTTGACGTATCGGCCGAATGACTTCCATGTGTTGAACCCTGCGACGTGGGTTGCATCGGGCTTTTGAGCCATGATCAGAAGCACATTTCCAAGGCTGTAACGGTGGAATTTTGCCATTGTGGACAGGAATTCGGTGAGCTGCTCACTGTGTCCGGAATCGAGGTTTTCGGCTAACTGATCGATGTGCTTTTCGATGATGTCTTTGGCTTGTTCGGTCTTCACGATGGCTCCTTGAAAGAGAGGTTTCTCACCTATCGGAGTCAAGCGCCGATCTGGTTCAGAGAATTGTGATCGGACGTCAGAACACTCTGTCTCCAGGATTTTCCATAGGCGTCGGGCCTGAGCAGCGCTTCAACTACGCAAGTCGAAGGCGGTTCCTGTGGGAAATTCTGGAAATCCTAAGTCACCTTGTGCGAAGCAATTCCATATCCCCAAAGAAAGGGAGAAATTGCATGGGGAGACAACAAGCAGCTCAGAATCAAGAACCCAGTTTAGGCCTGAGCGATCTGATGCCTCCAGTTTTTCGGGTTCAACTCGTTAGGGAGGCAGGCGTTAAGAGACCTGGAATTTCTGACGCCCATGACGCTGTGGCCCTGTTGCGGCGGTATCTGGAACATGAAGACAGGGAACACTTCGTCACGCTCATGCTCGATGTGAAGAATCAGGTGATCGGAATTCACACCGTGAGTATCGGGAATCTCAACAGTGCGATTGTCTCTCCTCGTGAGGTCTTCAAGGCGGCTATTCTCGCGAACGCGGCTTCAATAATTCTTGGCCACAACCACCCTTCCGGCGATACAACGCCCTCACCTGAAGATCTTCAAGTCACTGAAACTCTTCACCAGGCGGGGAAGCTTCTCCATATCGACGTGCTCGATCATGTGATTATCGGTGAAGAGGGCGCGTTCTGTTCCCTCCGTCGTGATGGCAAGATGCCTCGCGACTAGTTATTGATTCTGAGCGACGGCCGTATTGCCTCGAAGTCTTTGAGGATTTCTTCAAAGCTCGGATACTCGGCGTAGCAGAGTGAATCGGCTTCGCGAACGTAGGCGGCTTCAAGCATCTCTTTGAGTTCAGGTTCGGGAAATAGAGCCGAACTCTCAGATAAGTTCATGCCCTCTGGAAGTAGCTTGACCTGGCCCGGATAGAACTTCGCCGTCAGCTCTCGGTATTGGCCACAAATCGTTCCATACTCTTCAGATTCGAGCATCGCCTTGGTCTGCGGCTCTGTGAGTAGCAACGCCAAATCGTAGTAGTGCCGCGCATCCCTGCCGAGTTCCTTGCTCTGCTTCTTGGCTCGTTCGACCCTCGAATGAAGGATAAAGAGCTTCTCAACAAAGGTTCTGCGGAAGTGCAGAAGCCTCATTTCAAACAGCTCCCGATCTTCGGTGCCGGAATCCACATTTCGGGAATCAAGCATCTCTCCAAGCAGAGACTTGAGACCCCTTGATTCAGTGGGTTGGTCTGCACTTTGAATTCCTGCTTCTAGGAGCACCACGGGCCGGATGCCTC
>JBGTAD010000219.1:0-2009 GCA_041750055.1 Candidatus Absconditabacterales bacterium
GGGACGGTCGTTCAAGCTCTGCGTCATCTTGGACCGGATGGAGTTCCGTCTGTGATCAAGGCGGCCTCCAGGCACCTGTCTACCTCCGATCGAATGCTGCTGGCGAAGAGTGCGAGACAGGCGCCGGCGTGGATGCAATCGGCGCTAGGTCAGATTGCGCACTCGATTCTCCCAAGTTGACGAATGGATAGCGTCGCAAAACTGCCCGCCAAGGAACGCGAGGCACTGTTCAACGAGAGCGGTGCTTCGCGCGGGCTGGCCAACGCGATAATTGAGAAGGACTTCTGGGTCTGCTGGACGCTCAAGCGGCTTTTTGCTCTCCAGCAGCCGAACGATCCCAAGCTCGTCTTCAAGGGCGGCACGTCCCTTTCCAAGGCGTACGACGCCATCCGCAGATTTTCGGAAGACATCGACTTATCGTTCGATCGAACAGCACTCGGCTATGTTGGCGAGCGCGACCCCGAACAAGCCACGAGCAACGTTGCTAAAACGCTGATCAAAAATCTGGTTGCCGACGTCCAAAGTCACATCGCGAACGTCGTAATGCCAGCCCTCGCTGCCGCGATTGCTGCAGAATTGGGGGAGCCGACGATAAACGGATGGCATCTGGAGATCGATCCCGACGATCCACAGACACTCAATTTTCACTATCCCTCGAGCCTTGGAAAAGGGAGCTACGATGACTTCACCTACATTCGGCCGCGCGTGCGAATGGAATTTGGTGCACGTGGCGATCCCTGGCCAGTAGACCGGCGCTCTATCGTCCCCTACGCGGCGGAAGACTTTCCCGGCTATTTTGCATCAGCAAGCTTAGAGGTCGACGTGCTGTCAGCACGCCGAACGTTCTGGGAGAAGGCGACGCTCCTTCATGCCGAGTTCCACCGACCCGCCGACTCGGCAACCCCGCAGTACTATTCACGCCACTACTACGACCTGGCATCGCTTGCGGACACTGAGTGGGGCAGGGAGGCGGCGTCGGACTTTGAGCTACTCGCGCAGGTCGCCCACCATAAGTCGGTGTTCTTCCGCTCCGGCTGGGCCAAGTATGATGAAGCAAAGCCCGGCTCTCTGAGGCTCTCACCCAACGCCGCGCGCGTTGCCGACCTTCGCAAAGACTACCGCGAAATGGCGCCGATGATGTTCGATGATCCACCGGTGAATTTCGACAAAATCCTTACACGGCTCGCGGCATTGGAGCAGCAGATCAACTCGATCTAGGAGCGCGGCAGGCGAAACCCAATCAGCTCTTTTTGGCCTTTGAGAACGCGCGGTCCGTCGCCATGAATCGCTGAATCATCGGAGCGATGAGTTTGGCGGGATCGGCGATCGGCTGCCCAGTCTCGCGCGCGAGGGCCTCGGAATAGGCGACAAGGTCCCGATGGACGGCCGCCGGCAGCTCGATGGTGAGTTTGATCGGTTTGTCGTCACCTATCGAGCCGAGCTTCAATTTGGCCATCGGCATTCCTCATTGGTCGTAGGGTTCGAGCACCAAGTCGCGATTGACCAATATGCGAACGGGGAAGCCCGGCCGAATGGTCAGGGTTGGCTGGACGTCGATTTGGTTTTGGACAAGCTGCTGGCCGGTCTTTTTGATCGTATCCTGTCCGCTGCTGCGGAGCGCGGCGAGCAGATCGCTTTCATCGCTGGATGATCCGAACTCCGCGCTGGCGCCGAGCAGCGTCGAAAGCAGCGCGGCCTGGAAGATGCGGTCCCAATGATAGTCGACCTCGTCCTCGAGCCCGGCGAATCCGGATAGGTCGGTGCCGGGCTGATTGTCGAGGATGATGGATTTGCCATTGGGCAGGATGAGCCGGTCCCACACCAGGAGGACGCGGCTCTGGCCGAATGCCACCTCGCTATCGTAGCGGCCGATGAGGCGCGCGCCCTGCGGGACCAGCAGATAGTTCCCGGTCGGGCTGTCGTAGACCGGGCTCGTCACCTGGGCGGTGATTTGGCCAGGAAGGTCGGAGCGGATGCCGGTGATCAGGGCGGCGGGAATGATCGAGCCA
>JBGTAD010000220.1:0-2035 GCA_041750055.1 Candidatus Absconditabacterales bacterium
AATCGTTTTGCCGGTCAGATCGCGCGTCGAGCGGGCGGGATTGTCGGCCTTCACCGCGAACATGCCGAAGCTCGAATAGATGGCCGAGATCACCTTGAGTTTGGTCTTCTCGCGCTTGATGCCCTCGAACGCCTCGTAGGCCGGAATGCCGGCGACCAGGGCAATGTCGACCGCGCCGCGCTCGAGCAACGTCAGGTTCTCGGTGCTGCCTCTGGTGTTCTGCGTGGTGACCGCGAGCGTCGGGTCGGTCGCGTTGATCACGGCTGCGGCGGCGTCTCCGAACAGCGGGAAACCGCCGCCCGGTGTCGCGGTGGCGAGCGTCACGCGGGTCGGCTCGCTGGCTGTGGCGGCGATCGGCGTGAGGATCAGGGCGAGCAGCGTTACGGCTAGGATATTCGGCATGGTGCACCTCCGCTGCGTAGGTGGCGGCAGACTGGCCCGGTGCAAGGTGTCGGCCGGTCACGAGTTCGTGGGGTGGGTGGGGAGTGGGCGGATGGTGGTCTGTTGGCGGGTTCGCCAAGGATCGGCCGCTCGGCGTCGTGCCGGACGAACGCTACTCAAACGTGCTCTGGGCGCACGCCAACGAGGAGGGCGCCGGCATGCTAGCCGAATGCGTCACTAAACTCTGCCCGCAGGACCGGGACTGCCGTCGCAAGCCCGGCGTCAGGATCGTCCCGCGTGAAAAGCGAGGCGGTATGCGCGACACTCAGTGGGAAACTGTAAACGTCCTAACGCTCCAAGCTTGACACGCCGGGCGGGTGAGGGATATCCGATCATCCGTGTGCATTTGATGCTATCGGGAGGCAGGAGGGTACTTTGAGATCAGAGCAGCCGCTTTCAGAATCGCTATTGAAATTGCAGCGGCTCTATGCCTCCGGGGCCATAAATGAAATCGAATTTTCAAAAGCGCGGTCAATTCTGCTGGGACAAGATAACACCCACAGTAGCCTTAGTCACCCAAAAGATTCCACAAATTCGATTTTGTTGGTCTCACTTCTTGCTATTGTTTTCATAATGCTAAAAGATTGGCTGGTTTATGCTGTCTATTATTTGGTGCGGGTTGTTGGACGTGTGGATAACTTTTATTTTTTTTGGAGTGAGTGATTTTGCTACCTTTGAGAGCTTCCGACGAGGATTGGAAACTGGTTATGGTGGAGTTTGGAATTTTTTCCCATTTCTTGTTCCGATGCTGATCGTGGCTGGAGTAGTTTATCTTGTGGTCAGCCGAATGCGGAGACGAGGATCCGATTTCGATCGGGGGGAAATGGCATGGGCTGCGCTCACCGTATCGGCCGCGAGCGCGGCAACAGGCTTTTTTAACGATGTCTTTCTCTTTGGAGTTTTTGGGTTAAGTTTTGTTGTTCGCACTCTTCTCTCGGTGTTTTTGCAATTCCCCCTCGTTTATATCTGCCTATCAGCGGCTTGTGTCGTGGCGTCGGGAGTAGGGGCAAGGAAATGATTATACTAGTCGTTTGGATTGCAGTTGGAACGCTGTTCGCTGTTGTATGCGCGGCGATGGCAAGGAGCCGCGGGCGAGACGCTGCGGTGTGGGGTCTGTTTGGGTTTTTCTTTGCTATTATACCCGTTATCGTTCTTATGATTGCCGGATCGAGTGCTAGCCAACGTCAAATTTCGAATATAAGCCCGGTTGAATCGTTAACAGTGCGTTTGGATGAGATTGAGAAGCTGAAGCAATTGGTTGATCAGCGCGTGATTACCCATGAGGAGTTTGAAGCACAGAAACGGCGCTTGTTGGATTGACACCATCGTGTCAATGGGAAAGCTCTGCCTGTAGTAACAGGTATGTTTTTTTCTGTTTTCTGTGACGCTGCTGCGGCACAACCTGATGTCAGATACCCAGCCGTAGGTCGGGTCAATGGAGCGCAAAGCGCGACGCGACCCGACAGCAAAATGCGCGCGAAGCGCACGAGATGTCCTCATCGCGCCGCATGCGTACAGCGCGCCATGAATGCGGGGCTCCGCACTCGTTTCTGTCGGGTCGCGGTCCGCCGAAGAGGCGGTCCTTGACCCGACC
>JBGTAD010000221.1:0-1767 GCA_041750055.1 Candidatus Absconditabacterales bacterium
CAGGAACAGGCCGATGCGACGGTTTGGCGCGGGCAAGCCGGATGCCAGCAAACTCCCGCTTTCGTAGGCGAAAAGCGCCGAGCGCGATGGATCGCCGTCAAGTGTTGCGATATTGACCGCCCCACTGCCCGGCCGCCCCCAAGGGAAGAATCCGGCGCCGTTGGTCACCACCGTGGTCAATCCGCCGAAACCGGCGGCAAGTGGATGCGCTGGTGCGATCAGATCCAGCCGGGCCTGGCTCAGGGAAATTCCCATATCCACGTCGATTCCCTGGAGGGTCATGCCCATGTTGCCGTAGATGTAGGGCTCACAAACGATCACCGGCACGGCGACATCGCTCAGGCGATTGCCAATCTGATTCGAGCTGCCGGTCGAGGTGATCATCACCAGATCCTGGCCGACGGT
This sequence comes from Candidatus Absconditabacterales bacterium, assembly GCA_041750055.1. GTDB lineage: Bacteria > Patescibacteriota > Gracilibacteria > Absconditabacterales > Absconditicoccaceae > JBGTAD01. The sequence continues at coordinate 406 of JBGTAD010000221.1, forward strand.
ATCCGCAGCCTGGACCGCCGTGAGAGTGCGCAGCGTCACCGAGTATCCTGCTGACACGAACCAATCGCGAATCGCGGCATCCCCGGAATTGAGCGTCAAGCTGCCCACCACCAGAAGCGCCTTGGGCAGGGCCCCACCCGAAATGGATAGGTTGAGTGTCGTGCTTGCGAATCCGGCTTGATTGAAAGCTGCCACCTGGAAGGTGGTGGCGCCGCCGAATGCAGTGGGTGTTCCGCTGATGACTCCGGTGACCGGATCAAAAACGAGACCCGCCGGGAGCGCGGGAGTGATCGAATAACCTTCCACGGTTCCGCCCAGTGAGGACGGGGAATTGGGGATGATCGGAACGTTCAGGTTATAAACCGCAGTGCTGGTTGAATAGGTCAGTTGGACCGGCGGCCCCTCGACATCAAAGCCAGTGCCATTGATGGCCCACTGCACCGAGGCCGCGAAGATCCGCGAACCCGTCGTATTGAAGCTGGCCGCGGTGAAATCACCCAGAAACAGCCCCACCCGGCGGTGGGCGGCGGTTTGGCCGGACGCCAGAAGACTGCCACTTTCATAGGCGAAAATCGTCGAGCGCGAAGCACTGGATGGCAGGGTCGCAATGCTAAGCCCATCACCCGCCACCGATCCCCAGGTGAAATAACCGGCATCGTCGTTCACCACTGTGGCCAGTCCGCTCAATCCGGCAGCCAGAGGATGTTCCGGTCTGACAATCTGGATCTGGGATTGGCTGCTCAGTGAGCCCAAGCGCACTCCGTCGCCGGCCAGCGTCAGGCCCATATCGTCAAAAATGAACGATTCGCAGACAATCACGGGAACCGGAACATCGGTCAGGCGACCGGCGATTTGGCTGGATACCCCGGTTGCGGTGATCATGACCAAGTCCATGCCAACGGTGTCGGCAGCCTGCACAGCCGCGAACGTCTGCACGGTGACCACATAGCCAGCCGTCTCGAACCAATCACGAATCGCAGCATCACCCGAATTAAGCGTCGAACTGCCCACGACCAGCAGCACGTCACCGAGTGGCGGACCGGACACGGAGAGGACCAATGTCGTTTTTGCGGATCCGACTTCGTTGACCGCGGTGACTTCATGGTGGGTCGTTGATCGGATTTCCTCAGGGGTTCCGCTGATGATTCCTGTCACCGTGTCAAACACCAGACCGGCGGGAAGGGGAGGAGCGATTGAGTAACTATCAACAGGGCCACCCTGTGAGAAAGGCACGTTCGGAGTGATTGCAGCACCGAGTTCATACCCTGCCGGGTTGGCGCTATATCCAAGTTCTGCCGGCGGCCCGTCCTCAGGATAAGCGCTGCCTTGGATCGCCCAGTTCACACAGGCGCTGAAAATCTG
>JBGTAD010000222.1:0-1528 GCA_041750055.1 Candidatus Absconditabacterales bacterium
GTTGATCGCGCCGGCCGCCCAGCCTGTAATGGCTAAGGGCGTGGATGCCATCACCAAAGCAATCTTTGCCCAGGCCACTGGTGGGCAGGGTGGAGGTAATGGTGGAGGGACCGGCACCGGTACAGGTCAAGCCGGTGGAACCGGAACCGGAACTGGGACAGGCACCGGCACCGGACAGGCTGGCGGTACCACCGGTGGAGCCGGCACAACCGGAGGCAATGGGGCAGCAGGTGGAACCACAACCGGCGGAACTGGTGGTGAGCCACCCGTCGTCACCCCACCCCTTCCGGCTGAAGTCGAAGGCGACAAGTCTTCCAACCAAGCCAAGCTCTATTTCAGGTTCGGCGAAGAAATCTTCGGCCCTTCAAGGCAGGCAATTTTGGCCGCCAGAGCCAGAGCCGCCAAGGCCGCTCAAGAAGGCAACGCCTTCACCGAAGCTACTGGCCCTATCTCGTTGGGCAGCATCAACGCGACCCCGCCCGAAACCTACCAAATCGGTCCGGGAGATAGGCTCACCCTCAGGGTTTCCAGCACTCTCACCGAAGCAACCGAAACTCAAATTACGGTCGATCCTCGCGGGTCCATTGTTGTGCCCCTGTCGGGCAAGCGGCTTGTTCTTCGAGGCTTAACTCTGGGCCAGGCAGAACAGACTTTAAAGCAGCAGATCGGAACAATCATCCGCAACCCTTCAGTCATCCTAACTTTAGATGAACTGAGAACCTTTACCGTCACAGTCTTAGGCGAATCATTCGCGCCAGGCGCCTACCAGGTGCCAGCCACCTTCAGTGTGTTCAACCTTGTTCTGGCTACAGGCGGGCCCACCGATAGGGGTGCTCTGCGAAACATCCAGCTCAGAAGAAACAACGCTCCGGCCCGAACCTTCGACCTCTACAAGTTTCTCATCACCGGTCAGGCCGACCAAGATATTCAGCTTCAGCCTGGCGACGTGATTTTCTATCCAGTTCTTAAAGGGCAGGTTAGTGTTGAAGGTGAAGTCAACCGACCTTCCACTTTTGAGATTCTAGGCGGAGAGACCCTCAAACAGGTCCTCAGCTTTGCCGGCGGAGTGCGTCCCTCAGGTATTTCGCAAAACGTCTCCATCGATTCGGTGGTCCCTGGTTCTGAGCGCAGACTGCTGAACATTAATGTCGGCAGCAGCGCCCCGGCCGCCAACCCCGTCATCAACGATGGCGACAAGATCACGGTCTTCAGCATTCGGCCAATCGTTCGCAACCAAGTTGAGATCGTTGGGTCGGTAGAACAGCCTCGAAACTACGCCTTACGGCCAGGCATGAGAGTTTCCGATCTTGTTGAAACGGCCCTTGGTCTAAGGCCAGAAGCAGATAAGGGCATTGCCGAGTTGAGGCGAATCAATACTGATGGTTCGGTAGAGCTTATCAGGGTCAGGCTTTCTGAAGCGTTGGCTAAGATCCCAGCTTCTAACTTTGAACTCAAGGCCGATGACAAGCTAACCATCTACGACGTCAATGATGTTTCTTGGCGCGGAGATAGAAAGGTTGTCCTAACT
>JBGTAD010000223.1:0-1557 GCA_041750055.1 Candidatus Absconditabacterales bacterium
GGAAACCATGGAGATCGCCTCGCGCGACGGGGACGATCGCCCGGTCCTTGCCACGCTGGCGGTTTCGGCGACCGCTCTCAGCGATCGGATCGAGTTGCAGGGTTTCCTTCAGGAGATCACCGAACTCGATTCGCCTCCGGATGGTTTCTATCTGCTGTTGGAGAAGATCGACAGCTCCATTCCGCCGCAGCTTACCGAACACGAAGTTCTCTCCCGCTGGATGTATGTCACCCACGTGCTGAAGACCAACGGTTTCGCGGTAGTCAACGGTTACACCGATGCGGTCAGCCCTTACTTTGGAGCCGCAGGGAGTGATGCGTCGGCAACAGGTTGGTTCAATACGCAACGAAGCTTCACGCTGAAGAAGTTTGAGCCTGTCTCCGATTTTGCGAGGCGGCCGGCGCCCCGGTATCTCAGTGCCGCTCTCTTGAAGAGTATCCGCAGCAACGAGCTGAACGACCTGAGAGACGTATTTCCCGAGGTCTTGAACGCGGCCCCGCACGACGACGACTACAACCTGTTCGAAGGATCGACGCCCGATTCGGCCACCAGTGAGGCGCTTCAGAATTGGGAAGGAATCCGGCGACTCAACGAACTGGTTGTCGATGGAGACATCGCGGCATCCTTGGAAAGCTGTCGGGAGGCTCTGGACGAAGCCGAGGCGCTCTATGCGCGGATCCAGAGCTACGGTCTGACAATGCGGGATCGGTCGAACGCCTCCCACATCGATGCGATCCGCGAGGAGCTCGAATCGTTTGAGGCGCTAGCGGAACTTTAGACGCGTCGAAATCACATGCATCGCCCGTTCACGAGCTTTCGAATTCAACGCCTTGGAGTGCCTGGGCGTGAAATGTTTGTGAATCCGGTTTGTCGCAGGATCGAAGCACCACAAGCCCACCTTCAATTTTCGGAAGGTGTCCAGGTAGTTCAAGGCGGTCGCGCAGACATTGGGGGGCAGCACAAGAAGCGAGCGGTTCGCGAAATGCCGGTAGCGCGAGGCCTGCATCAAGCCCTTGCGCCAATCGCTGATCTTCCCTTCGATCGCGGTGAGACGGAGACTTTTCAAGGCAATGGCGTGAAAGTCCTCGTCACCGGTCGCCGCGCTCCAGGAGAGAAACAGGACGTCCGCCCGACCACATCCATCGATCGCGAACTCGCGTCCCGACGCCCATTCCGAGAATCGGGTCTTGTCCAATTCCTGTTCCAAGTACACTCGCTCAAATTTTGCGAGAAAATTCGATTCCCCACGCTTTTTAGCGCTCGCCGCCGGAAGATTCTTTCGGGTATCGAAACTCTGGAATCTCAGGGTTCTCGGAGCATTCAGAGGGGCGTTCATGGATCACGGGGGTGGGGGCGATTGGGGACTACGCTACTCTACACCATTCCAATCCACCTTCACATTCGTTCTTCGCGGCCCATCACATCCAACTACGCCCTGCCGATCCAGCGCAAGGGCGCTCTGGTAAAGGGGCCCGTCGAAAATTCGTTCAAGTCTGGATCGTGCGGGAGTGAGCGTCTCCGCCATCCCTTCATCGAGCCAGCAGCATTGGAGTTACG
>JBGTAD010000224.1:0-1567 GCA_041750055.1 Candidatus Absconditabacterales bacterium
CTGGTCAGGTATGTTTTGAGCTGCAGCTCTACTTCCAATTCTAGCTTGAAGTACAGCAAGGGTGGCAATTATGCTAGTAAGCGGCAGTCGAAGAGCAATGACTTCAGTAATAGGGGTAATCAATTGATCCCATTGGTGCTGCCCACTAAGACTTTTGTCGAGAAGGAAGTCCAGTAATTGACCGAGGAAGGTCTCACTGTCGCTTGGCAGACTCTCAAGCCTAGTCCAAAAATTATTTTGTAGCGTACCTTGAGTCAAAAAATTACTACATTCGGCCAGCAATTCCTCTGGTAAAACTCCCAAAATTTCAGCTACACTCAGTAAACTGTATTCTGCCAGCTCATAGCTACTTAAGGTTTCCAATATATTAATAGCATCCCGCTGACCGCCCCCACTTCTTTTGGCAATTAGTTCCAGTGCCTGATCATCGATAGTCATTTTTTCGGTGACTGCTATCTGCTTCAGCCGGGCCATAATGTCTGCAAGTGTATGGTTCTGTAGGTTTAGGCGAGTCAATCTAGAGAGTACAGTTGGCAGCAGTTTCTCAGCATTGGTAGTCGCTAGCAAAAAAATCACATGCTGTGGCGGCTCTTCCAAAGTCTTAAGAAGGGCGTTCATGGCATTTTTGGAAAGCATGTGGACTTCATCAATAATGTAGACTTTGTATTTCCCGGCTATTGGCGGAACTTGGGATGATTCAATTAGGCTGCGAACATCGTCTACCCCGGTGTTGGAGGCAGCGTCCATCTCTATAATATCTAGATTAGCCTCCTGGTTACTAGCTGTATCATTCAATTGCGCCGCAAAGATTCTGGCCAAGGTGGTTTTGCCAGTGCCTTTGGAACCACTGAAGAGATAGCCATGCTTGACTTTGTTTAGCCGCAGTGAATTAATCAAAACTGTCTTCACTAAATTCTGGCCAACGACTTGCTCGAAGGTTGTCGGGCGATATTTGTTGTACCAAGCCATATGCTCTTCAGTTTGATTAGTTCTAGGTTAATGTCAAAACTGTTGCCTAAATTCAAATTCTGTGTTCTAGAGTTAGATCAATTGATTTTAACAATTTTATGTTGGACCATATTAATACAAGAAGTATCGAAAAAAAATTAGAATTCACACACATTGCCTACCCGCTTGATTCTCGAGATAGGTTAATTATTGATGATAGAACAAAACGACCAGTTAGACTGCCTTTTAACGAATCAATTGGCAACAAGGCGTTTGCAAAAAAAATGTATGACGGCGGTTATAATAACTGGATTACAATTACAAAAAGTGAACTAGTCACTGATAGTAAACTGCAATCAGTTGTTGATAAGAATTTAAAAAAAGATCGTGAAGGTTTATCAAAATTGATCTTAAATTTGTAGAAGCTTACTAGTCTATGCCAAATTCCAACGAGAATCCTCACACCATCCAGTTCAAGAATCCAGTCTTTGATAACACTAAGCCGCGCAATGTGGTCGACTACATGAAGTGGATGCAAACTGAGGAGATTCTTCAGGAGCTGCAAGCTAAACAAAAAAACTTTGGGATTCTTCTGGTTAACATAGACTACGACAACAAT
>JBGTAD010000225.1:0-1904 GCA_041750055.1 Candidatus Absconditabacterales bacterium
CAAATCACAAAGAAGAAGCTCTAACTCACGCGCATCGACAATAAAAGGAATCATAATTTTAAGCTGTGTTTTGACTCCCGTTTTTACTGAATTTCCTAAAGCCCGAGCCAAAGCCTTAACCTGCATCTGGTAAATCTCTGGCTGGGTCAGTCCAAGTCGACAACCTCGATGTCCCAACATCGGATTAACTTCTTCTAATTGAGCGACCCGCTCTTTCAATTCCCCAAGCCGCATTTCAAGATCTTTCGCTAACCGCTCAAACTCGGTCTGATCCTTTGGATTCGGTAGAAATTCGTGAAGAGGGGGATCGAGGAGCCGAACACAAACACTCATCGACTTCATGCAAGAAAGTAAGGCCACAAAATCAGCTTGCTGGTGTTCCAACAAAACTGAAATCGCCTTTTCTTTGATTGAGCCTGTTGGCGCAAGAATCATCTTACGAAACTCTCTTAACCGCGAACTTTCAAAAAACATATGCTCGGTTCGACACAAACCGATTCCTTGTGCCCCAAGATCTCGAGCTAAAGTCGCTTGATCAGGTGTGTCGGCATTCGCCAAAACTTTCATCCTCGATTCGTCGTCCGCCCAAGAAAAGAATTTTTTTGCAGAGGGAGTCCAAGCGAGCGCCTGTGTTGGAAGAGCGCCTGAATACACTTCACCCGTGGCTCCATTAATTGTAATGACGCTGCCCTCTTTCAGACTCACTCCACCCAGTTCAATCTCTCGAAGAGACTCTTTGATTTTTAAATCCACACAGCCGACGACACAGGCCTTTCCCATTCCTCGTCCCACAACTGCCGCATGAGATGTCATCCCTCCCGTCGCCGTCAAAATCCCTTCGGCAGCTGACATTCCAACAATATCTTCTGGCGAAGTTTCTCGGCGAACAAGGACAACCTTTTCGCCCGCTCTTGCATATTGAACTGCAACTTGCGGGTCTAGCGCGATCATTCCCGATACGGCGCCAGGACTTGCCGGCAATCCTTTTCCAATCGGTTTTTGGTTAGTCGCCTTTAAACTTGGATGAAGAAGTTGATCAACTTGACGATAGTCCAAACGATAAAGAGCATCGTTACGCGAAATTTTCTTCTCATTCACAAACTGAACAGCATTTTCAATTTGGGCCGCTGCTGTACGCTTCGCCGATCGAGTCTGCAAAATATAGAGACACGAATCCTCAATCGTAAACTCGACATCCTGAACATCATTGAACTTCGTTTCCAAAACCTTCAGAGTTTTCGCTAGCTCTCGATAAACTTTTGGATGTTCACTCGCCATCTCGCTAATTGAATGCGGTGTGCGAATGCCCGCAACAACATCTTCTCCCTGAGCGTTCATCAAATATTCACCGTAAAGTCTGTTCTCTCCGGTCGAAGGATCGCGAGTAAAAACGACACCCGTGCCAGAATTCTCGTTCCGATTTCCAAAAACCATCGCCTGAACAGTCACCGAAGTTCCCAAATCATGCGAAATTCTATTCATCTCTCGATAGTGAATCGCTCTCTCAGTATTCCAGGATCGAAAAACGGACTCAACCGCACCCCTCAACTGTTCCATTGGATTCTGGGGAAACTCGAGTCCTTCGGACTTTATAAGTTCCAAAAGTTGGGCACAAAACTCTCGCCAATTCTCCGCCGACAATTCTGAATCTAGTTCCATTTGAAGATCGCGCTTACGTTCATCCAAAGCTCTCTCAAAAAGATGCCGGTCAACGCCCAAAACAACATCGGCATACATCGTAATGAGTCGGCGATAACAGTCCCACCAAAACCGGCTTTGTGAAGGAGTCTCTTTTGACAAGGTCTCCACAATTTTCGTGTTCAAACCTAAATTCAAAACGGTATCCATCATGCCCGGCATCGATACGGGCGCCCCCGATCGAACTGAAAGTAAGAGTGGATCTC
>JBGTAD010000226.1:0-1620 GCA_041750055.1 Candidatus Absconditabacterales bacterium
CCACACCAACAGCAAAACAGCTGGCAGGTAGTTTGAACTAAATAATCCCGGCGCAGTTGAATTTTGAGCGCCAGCGAAAAATTGCTTCGCGCAGGGTTTATTTAACCGATAAGATCGCGTTTATTGTATCCGTCCCTTCCAGCGCATGGTGTCAGTCATTAGCCTAAATCTGTAATAACTTCTGAACAGTTAAATTACAGGGGGGATAATAATGAAAAGGCAAGTGAGCGGCGGGCTATCATCAGTAGCCTTTCAGCACGTATCTGACTGGCGAAGGAGCGGGCTAAATCAAAGCGCATATTGCCGTCAATATGGCGTGAGCATAAGTAGTTTTTCGACCTGGAAGAGCAAAGCAGAGCAGCGGCGTCCAGCTGTGTCACTGAACGAGACTGGCGGTAATTTTATTAGCCTTAGCAGCTCCAGCACAGCTGAGCTTGAATTTGCTGGCGGGATTAAAGTTCGCCTAGATTCGCATAGTGCCGATTTAAAGTTGTTAAGATTGCTAAAGGAAGCCTATGGAGTTTAACTCTAGGGTTAATGCCTATTTGTACAACATGGTAATAGATATGCGCAGCTCGTTTGACCGACTGAGTATGTTGATTGAGGAAGGCGGGTACAAGAGTCGCACTGGCAGTTACTTTGTGTTTATTGGCAGACAGAAAAAGAAGGTTAAGATTTTGTACTGGGACAAAGATGGCTATTGTCTTTGGCAAAAAAGATTAGAAGCTGGCAGTTTTAAGATTGGGCTAGCTGGGGGAGTAGAACAAGTGTCGGTAAACGATCTTAAACTAATCTTACAGGGTATGGAGTTTGAAAGAATTAGTGTCCGGAAAAAGTTTTCCGAGCAGCAAGAAAATTGCACGTAAAATTAGAATAATTCTTAAATAAATTGAAAAATATTATTCTCAAAAATCTCCAGATATGTTAACTAGAAAGCATGCAGGAATTGTTGACAGAGAATGAAAAATTAAGTTCTTTAGTGGTAGATCTGCAATCAAAAATTGAACAACAAGAACGCTCAATTAAGTTTTTGTATGACACGATTCGGCAATTAAAGCTTAAACCCTTTGGCAGAAAGAGCGAGAAGCTAAACGTAATTAGCAATCAGGTTAGCTTGCTTGAACTGCCCGAGCCTGATCCTGAGTCGTCAGTCACTAAGCCAGAAGAAGTAGTAGAAGTTCCAGCTCATAAGCGCAAGCGAGCCAAACGCGGCAAGTCTTTAGATGACCTGCCAATAGTGGAAGAGATTATAGAGCCCGCAGAGCAAACCTGCCCCTGTTGTCAAAAGGAGTTAAGCACTATAGGCCAAGAAGAAACTAGAACCCTAGAATACGAACCGGCTAAGCTGTACGTTAAGAAGACTATCAGGCTTAAAAAAGCCTGTAGTAGCTGTAAATCGGCTGGAGTTGCTATAGCACCAAGCCAAAGCCTTATACCAGGCGCATTTGCCTCAGTTAGCCTAGTAGTACAACTACTAGTAGCCAAATACCAAGACTGCTTACCCTTACACCGACAAGAACGAATGTTTGAAAGACTAGGCTACAAGCTTGAACGAAAGCTTACCTGTGAGTGGATACAATTTGTAGCAGAAAACTATTTATTTAGAATCGCCCAGGCCAT
>JBGTAD010000227.1:0-1868 GCA_041750055.1 Candidatus Absconditabacterales bacterium
CGCGGCAAGAGCCGGTTTGCTGTGGCGGGGCATGGCGGCACGGAGGATTGGGTGTCAAGTTGGCGGGCCGGACCCAGCGCCTGCCCACCACACAACCCGTGCGCAATTTCCGTGCCGAACACTATTGCCCTAATACCCCGAAATAGTGCAAGGTGTGCAGCAGTTTGAGTGGTCTTGAAATTGACGCCGAATCTGTAAAAATGCTTGATACCACTGGTATTTCTTGCCTGTCGTTAGGCCTCGACCGAGTCCGTGTGGGTGTGACTGAAAATCGCTAGGTCCCCGGTTCAACCCCGGGACTGCCCACTCGACAGAAGTCCTTTCAGCCGAAGCGTTTCACGCTTACCCCGGAGTGCTCCGGGTGCGGCTTCCGAACCATGCGTTCTGTGAAAGAGTTTCACAGAACGCTGCGAGGAACCGCACTGTGCCCCCACTCCGCAAGTTCACACCGTCCTATTTGCAACACAAACAATCCGGGAAAGCCCGCGCCGTATGGACCGATACGGTCGGCGTTCGGCACTTCCGCATGCTGCCCGGTCCCTTCGGCAGCGTCGAATCCCGCACCGCGTTTGCCAAACTCGAACTGGAACTCGCCGTCGCACCGGCTCGCCCGTTGGGTGCCGAGAACGCGGGGGTGAGCGTAAACGAGTTGTTTCTCGCGTTCCTCGGGTACGCTGCGGGGCACTACCGGCGGGCCGACGGCACGCCGACACACGAAGTCGCTGAATACAAACTCGTCACCCGGTACGTCCGCGAACTGTACGGCAACACCCCCGCCGCAGAGTTCGGCCCACTGGCTCTCAAAGTCGTCCGGGAAAAGTTCATCGGTGCGCAGTGGTGTCGGACGCTGGTCAACCAACGCATCGGGCGGGTGCGGCGGGTGTTCAAGTGGGGCGCATCGGAAGAGTTGCTCCCAGTCGCCGTCCATCAGGCGCTGGCCACTGTTCAGGGGCTCCAGCGGGGGCGGTCAAAGGTGCGCGAGGCGGCGGCGGTTCAACCCGTCGCGGACACCATGGTCGATGCCACTCTGCCGTTCCTGAACCGGTATGTGTGCGGATTGGTGGAGTTTCAGCGTCTCACCGGATGCCGGCCGGGTGAGGCGTGCGCGGTCCGGCGGTGCGACATCGGCACCGGCGGGCCTACCTGGCTGTACAAGCCCGCACAACACAAGACGGCTTGGCGGGGAAAGACCCGCACCATCGCCATCGGCCCGAAAGCACAGGCGCTCCTTCGTGAGTTCTTCGTTGCGGATCGGGACGCATATCTGTTCTCTCCCAGGCGAGCGGTGGAGGAATTGCACGCGACCCGAACCGCCAATCGGAAGACGCCGAAATATCCGAGTCATATGGTCCGCAACGCGGACAAGAGGCAGAAACATCCGAAGCGGAGCCCCGCCGAGATGTACGATGTGAACAGTTACGGTCACGCGATCGACCGCGCGTGTGACAAGGCGTTCCCGCCACCGGACACCCTGGCCCAGCGGAATAACGAAAGTCGTGCGAAGTGGTGGGCAAGGCTGACGCAGGAGCAGCAAGCCGAAGTGATAGATTGGCGAAAAGTACACCGCTGGCACCCGAACCAACTCCGCCACACGTTCGCCACACGAGTGCGTAAACAACACGGATTGGAGGCCGCCCAGGTGCTACTCGGGCATGCTCGGGCAGACGTGACGCAGGTATACGCTGAGCGAAATGAAGAACTCGCTGCAACGATCGCCACGAAGATCGGCTAAGCTCGACTGATGCCGATTCTGGGTGACCGTCCGTGGTGAGGTAGTATGAGGGTTGCTGAAGCTCCCATGGTCCTCGCCCACGGACGGCCGCCATGATTCTACCACCCGAGGCGCACGCGCTGGTCCAGGTTCTCGC